>JAPPBA010000086.1 GCA_026705295.1 Candidatus Palauibacter australiensis | reverse complement strand
TCCGCGCCGAAGGCGTAGCGGGTGAGGAACGCCATGAACATCGCGAGCGCCGCCAGCGAGATGATCGCGGTCACGAGGGTGATGGCGAGAAAGAGCCACAGCGCCCAGCGGCCGATGTCGCGGTAGCCCTCGACCAGGCTCCGCCGCGTGGCCGCCGCGTAGCGCGCTCCGTACTCGAAGAAGGGGTACTTGAGGACGAGCGCGAAGACGATCACGCCGACGAAGGCGAACCCCGCCTCCCCGCCCGCGCGCGTGGACTGCACGAGGTGGGAGACGCCGATCGAGGTCGCGGCCCAGATGAGGCCGGGGCCGAAGCTCCTCCAGAAGCTGGAGCGGGAACGCGCGGCGGGTTTGTTCATGGGGCTTCTCCGGCCGACCGTGGGTCGCGGGGCTGTGTGGAGCCTGACGATGCCCCTCCCCCGCCGGATGGTGCAACGGCCGGATGGTGCAACGCCGCGACGAACGTGCAATAGTGAGTCGCCGTCCGTCCAATCCCCGAACGCTGGAGAAGTCGCCGTGCTATCCACGCTCGCGCTCGCCGCGCTGATGCAGGCGCCCGCCGTGACGCAGGAACTCGCGCCCGGAACGCGCTACGACCCCGACATCCCGACGCTCGAAGAGGTGGCGGGACACGGCTTCCGCGACGTCGTCACGCCGCCGGCCGACGTCCTCCGCTACATCGAGGCGCTCGCCGCGGCGGCGCCGGAGCGGACGCATCTGATCCAGTACGGGGAGAGCTGGGAGGGGCGGCCGCTCGTCGTCCTCGTCATCGGCTCGGCGGAACGCATGGCGCGGCTCGAGGAGGTCAAGGCCGGGATCGCGCGGCTCGCCGACCCCCGCGGCCTGTCCGACGAGGAGGCGGAAGCGCTGCTGGCCGAGCTTCCGGTCGTCACCGCGCTGATGCACTCGATTCACGGCGACGAGATCAGCCCCAGCGGCGCCGCGATGGCCGAAGCCTACCATCTGCTCGCGGCGACGGGGGATCCCGACGTGGATCTCATCCTCTCGGAGTCGCTCGTCCTCATCGATCCCCTGGAGAACCCGGACGGGCGGAACCGCTTCGTGTACCAGAACTCGGTCGCGCAGGCGCGCTGGCCGGACGAGGCCCGCATCTCCGCCGAGCACGACCCGCCGTGGCCCGGCGGCCGCGGGAACCACTACCTGTTCGACCTCAACCGGGACCTCTTCATCCAGAGCCAGGTCGAGACCCGCGGGAAGGTGGACATCTTCCTCGAGTTCCGCCCCCACATCGTGGCGGACCTGCACGAGATGGGAGGGGACGCGACCTACTTCTTCCCGCCGACGGCGCCGCCCTCCAACCCCTGGTTCGGGGAGCGGCAGGTCGCGCTCATGGACGTGTTCGGGGAGGCGATCGCGGCGCGCTTCGACGAGCGCGGCTTCGCCTACTTCAACCGGGACGTGTACGACCTCTTCTATCCGGGCTACGTGGACATGTGGCCGATGGGCTACGGCGCGCTGGGGATGACGTACGAGCAGGCGGGTTCGGGCGGTCTCAGGCTGCGGCAGTCGGACGACGACCTGCTCACCTACGGCGACGGCGTGCTGCACCACTTCACGGCGGGGATCGAGACCGCGCTCACGTCCGCGCGGAACCGGGACCGGATCCTGCGGGACTACCTGGCGTACCTGCGCGAGGGGATCGCGCTCGGGCAGCGGGGACCGGCCGAGATCGTGCTCCACTCGGCGCACGACCCGGGGATGGCGGAGCGGCTCGCCCTCATGCTCGTCGAGAACGGGATCGAGGTGTTCCGCGCCTCCGGCCCGGTGACGGCCGGCGACCGGACGCTACCGGCCGGTTCGAGCTTCATCGTGCCGCTCGACCAGCCCGCGCACCGCCTCATCCATAACCTGCTCGACGCGCATGTGCCGATGGAGGAGGAGTTCGTGCAGCGGCAGATCGAACGCCGCGCGAACCGGCAGCCGGACGAGATCTACGACCTGACCGCGTGGAGCCAGCCGCTGCTGTGGGACGTGGAGGCGGTCGAGACCGCCGCGACGGGCGCGCGCGGCGCGGCGCTGACCGCGAGCGACGCGGCCGCGCGCCCGGAGGTGGCCGGCGACGCGGACGGAGGCGACGGCGGGGGCGACGGCGGAGTCGGGCCCGTCGACCCGCTGCCCGAGGCGCTCGTCGGGTACCTCGTCCCCTGGGGCACGAACGGGGCCGCGGCGGTCGCCGAGGCGCTGCGCGAGGGCCTCCGTGTCCGGGCCGCCGGTGCGGAGTTCACGCTGGACGGCCGCCGCTTCGGCGTCGGCACCGCCATCCTCCGGGCAGCCGAGAACGGCCCCGACCTGCGCCAGCGCCTGGCCGGCATCGCCGCACGGCACCGCGCCGAGGTCGTGCCGGTCGACGACGCGTACGTGCGCGAGGGCATGTCGCTCGGCAGCCGCTACGTCCGGGCGCTGAGCGAGCCGCGCGTGCTCCTCGTCTACGATTCCCCGGGCGGGAGCTACTCCGTGGGCTGGACGCGCTACGTCCTCGAGCGGCGCTACGGCCAGCGCACGACGGCCGTGCGGGCGTCCAGCCTCGGTCAGGCGCGGCTGGCGGACTACGACGTCATCGTCTTCCCGAGCGGCAACTACGGCGGCGCCGTGGGCGACGGCCTGCGCGACCGCCTCCAGGCGTGGATGCGCGACGGCGGCACGCTCATCACGATGGCGGAGTCCTCGCGCTGGGCCTCCCGGGCGGGGCTCCTCGCCACCGAGGCGGAGCGCCGGGGCGGCCGCGCCGAGGGCGACGACCCGCCGGAGCCCGACACCCCCGAGCAACCCATTGAGTACCTCGACGCGATCTCGCCCGAAGACGAGTCGCCGGAGGGCGTGCCCGGCGCGATCCTGCGCACGCTGCTCGACACGGAACACTGGCTCGCCGCCGGCACCGATGGCGAGATCGGCGTCCTCGTCTCGGGCTCCCGCGTCTTCCGTCCGATCACGCTCGACGAGGGCACGAACGTGGGACGCTACGCGGCACTCGAGAACCTGGTGCTGAGCGGAATCGTGTGGGAGGAGTCGCGCCCGCAACTCGCGAGCAAGGCCTTCCTCATCCATCAACCTGTGGGACGCGGCCAGCTCGTCGCGTTCGCCGAAGACCCGAACTACCGCGCCTACACCGAGGCGACGCAACTCCTGTTCATGAACGCCGTCCTCCTCGGCCCCGGCCGCTAGCCCGAGCACCGGACATTGCAAGAGTACGACCACGCGCGTTGCAGGACTACGATCGAAGATATTGCAACATATCGACTGTATACGTTGCAAATCGCCAAACGGACCAACATATTCCGATCATGGTACCCGATCCCCGATCCGTTTCGGACTACATCCCCCGCGTCGCGGACCGCGAGTTGGCCCGGCGGCTCGCTTCCGCGGGGGCTGTCGTCATCGAGGGCCCCCGCGTGTGCGGAAAGACGACAACCGCCCGGCAGGCGGCATCGAGCGAACTACTCATGGATGCCGACCCGTCCGTGAACGAGGCGATGGCGGTGGACCCGCGGCTCCTCCTGGAAGGTCCCGAACCCCGGCTGATCGACGAGTGGCAGGTGGAACCGGCCATCTGGAACTACATCCGCCGGGCGGTGGATGACCGCCCCGGCAGAGGGCACTTCATTCTCACGGGATCGGCGGTCCCTCCCGACGACATCACGCGGCACACGGGCGCCGGACGGATGAGTCGAGTTCGGCTCCGTCCCATGTCGCTGTTCGAGCTGGCGGGCACGAAGGGCCACCGCCCGCAGAAGCCGGCCGGCGGCGGTGTCTCGTTGACGCGCCTGCTCCGCGGAGAGGCCGCGCCAAGCCTGAAACACGAACTCTCGCTCGACGAAATCGTGGAGCTGCTGTGCGTGGGCGGATGGCCCGGGCACCTCCGCGCACCGTCGGTGGAAGACGCGCTGGTGGCCAACCGGGACTACCTCGACGAGATCTGTCGCACCGACATCCGGCGTGTCGATGGCATCGCGAGAGATCCCGAAAGAGTGAGACGGTTTCTGAGTTCGATCGCACGCAATACGGCGACGTGTGCCACCGTCGCGACGATGGCGGCAGACGCGGGCGGCTCGGACGCCTCGCTCTCGCGCGAGACCGCGCACTCGTACCTGGGCGCGCTCGAGCGGCTCATGGTTGTCGAGCATCAGCCGCCGTGGGCCCCGCACCTTCGCTCGCGTTCGCGACTCAGGAACACGCCGAAGCGGCACTTCGCGGACCCGTCTCTCGCCGTGGCCGCCCTGGGCGCCGGGCCGGAACACCTGCTGCGCGACCTTCAATGGTTCGGGTTGCTATTCGAATCCATGGCCGTGCGGGACCTGCGCGTGTACGCACAGGGCAACCACGCGAGCGTCTACCACTACCGCGACAACACCGATCTCGAGGTGGACGCGATCGTGGACGGAGGGCCGAGCAGGTGGGCGGCCTTCGAGATCAAGCTCGGCGCAGGACGCATCGAGGAGGCGGCGCAAACTCTACTGAAGTTCGCGGACCGGGTCGACACGGAGCGCACCGGCGAACCGGCGGCGCTGGGCGTGATCACGGGCAGTCCCTACGGCTACCACCGCCCGGATGGCGTAAACGTCATCCCCATCGGCGCGCTCGGACCCTGACCGGGCCGGGGGCGGCTGGCGCCCCGGCCCGTCAAGGCTGCGGGTCAGAAGGCCTGCGGGTCAGGAGCTGGCGTCGTCGGAGACGGCGCGGGTGTCGCCGTCGTCGTGCGTGCCGAACTTCTCGAACCAGGTGCGCAGGAAGAGTTGCGTGCGCAGGAAGTTCGACGGCGTGCTGCTCGTCCCGTGCCACTCGTTGTGGAAGCGGATCATGGCCGTCGGCACCCGCTCCATCTTGAGCGCCTGGTAGTACTCCTCGGTCTGCGGCATCGGCGTCCGCAGGTCCATCTCCCCCGTCATGAGCATGGTGGGCGTCGTCACGTTGCCCACGTACATGAGCGGCGAGCGGCGCAGGTGCTCGGAGGGGTCGTCCCACGGGAAGTGCTCGAAGTTCCGGTACCAGCCGGGCCCGTCCGTCGTCCCCACGAACGAGAGCCAGTTCGTGACCGGGCAGTTCGCCGAGGCGGCCCGGAAGCGGTCGGTGTGGCCGACGACCCATGAGGTGAGCACGCCGCCGCCGGAGCAGCCGTACACGAACATGTTGTCCTCGTCGACGTAGCCGCGCTCGATGACCTCGTCCACGCCCGCCATCAGGTCATCGAAATCCTGTGACGGATAGGCGTTCTTGATCGCGTTCCCGAAGTCCGTCCCGTACCCGGAGCTGCCGCGCGGGTTGGTGTAGACGACGACGTAGCCGTTCGCGGCGTGCTCCTGCCAACCGAAGTTGAACCCGGTGTTGTACATGCCGTGCGGTCCACCGTGGATCGACAGGATGAGCGGGTATTTCTTCGACGGGTCGAAATCGGGCGGCTTCACGATCCAGCCCTGGATGTCCCAATCGTTCACCGACTTGTACCAGATCTCCTCGACCTCGCCGAGCGTGACCCCGGCCAGCACGTCCGCGTTCACCTCGGTGAGCTGCATGAGGTTGCCGCCGTCGTCGAGATCGAAGGAGACGACGTCGCCGGGACCGTGCGGCTCCGTCAGCGTGCCCATCGCCTTCCCGTCGTCCGTGAAGGAGCTGAGGCTGAGGAGGTGGTTGCCGCTCGTGACCTGCGTCACGCCGCCATCCACGGAGGCGAAGTGCAGGTTGCGCGTGCCCTTGCGGTTCACGTTGAAGTAGACGCCGCTCCCGTCGGGCGCCCACATGAGCTGCGGGCTCCCCCGCATGCCGCGGTCGAAGTCGCCCGAGATCTGACGCACGCCGGAGCCGTCCGGGTTCATGACGTAGATGTGGGAGTTCCGGTACGTGTCATCGTTCCAGGGCTGTCCCGAATAGGCGACGAGGCTGCCGTCGGGCGAGGGATAGGCGCCCCCGTCCGGCCCGTGCCGCGTGGTGAGCTGCCGAATCGCGCCCGAGGCGACGTCCACCGCGTAGATCTCGGACTCGCGCCAGTTGTACTCGGAGTCCTCCTCCCGCAGCGACGAGAAGTAGATCTCGGTCCCGTCCGCGCTCCACTGGGGGTTGCCGTGGTTCCACATGCCGTCGGTGAGCTGCCGCGGCGTGCCGCCGTCGGCCGGCACCACGAAGATGTGCGAGTGGCCTTGGTCGACGTACCCGCGGCGGTCCTGACGGTAGTCCATGCGCGTGACGATCTTCGGGCCCTGCGTCCAGTTGGCCCCCTCCGGCCGGCTCGGCAGGTCAATGGGCCAGCTCTCCGCGTCCTCCACCAGCATCGTGAACGCGATGTGGGTCCCGTCCGGCGACCAGCGCAGGCTGCCGGGCGAGTGCTCCAGCCGCGTGATCTGGGTCGTGGCGCCCTCCGCGTCCATCCAGCGGACCCAGATCTGCGAGCCCTCCGGATCGCCCGACGCCGTGTAGGCGATGCGCGTGCCGTCCGGAGACCAGATGGCGCCGGAGCCGTCGATCAGCTCCCGCTTGCGGGTACCGTCGGCGTTCATGATGTAGAGCGTGGACTCCCACCGGTCGTTCATCTGGTCGATCCAGCCGCGCGTGTACACGACGTGCTGGCCATCGGGGGAGATCTGTGGGTTCGAGACCCGTTCCCAGTCCATGTACATGTCGAGGGAGAGGGTCTTCATCCCGTCGCCGTTCTGGGCCGAGACCGGCGCCGGGCTGACGAAAAGGAGAAGAAGCAGGCTCGCGGAAGCGAAGCGGGCGGCACGATTCATGATGACCTCCTGCGAAAAGCGGGATATGTGCAGATCTGCAACGTACACGGGGGGATGTGGGGAAGGAAACCATCGGGTCGGCGCGGACGCTGGCGTGGCGGGCCGGTTGTGATGCAGCTTGCAATGCTCGGTCATCGGTGGACTGGGCAGCTTGGCAGGATGTAACTCCGGGAGAGGGATCTCATGAATCGGCGAATTCTTTTCGTGGCGGCGGGGCTGGCGCTGGCGGGTCCGGCGGTCGTGGGCGCGCAGCAGTTCGGCGGTGCGCTGGCCGTGAGCGGCGACCAGGTGCTGGTCGGCGAAGCGGGCAACGGCACGATGTCGGGCATCGTGTGGGTCTACGGCCTGACGGGTTCGGGCTGGGCGGAGACGGGGCAGGTCACGGTGTCCGACCAGGTGCGGGTTCCGGACGGGTTCGGGCGGGCGGTCGCCACGCAGGGGGACTGGCTGTGGGCGGGCGCTCCGCTCGAAGCGGACGGGGCCGGCGCGGTCTACCTGTTCCGGTCCGACGGGGCGGGTGGCTGGGAGCGGACGGCTCGGCTCGAGGCGCCGGAGGGTGCGCGGGCGTTCGGGAGCGCCATCGCGCTGGCCGAGGGCGTCGCGATCGTGTCTTCCCCCGCAGCGGATGACGGACGGGGGGCGGTGTTCTCGTATACGCTGGGCTCCGACGGGTCCGCGTCCGCGGGCATGGCGTTGCGGCGAGCGGAGGGCGTGGCCACCGAGGGGTTCGGTGCGGCGCTGGCCCTCGACGGCGAGACGCTGCTCGTCGGCACGCGGGAGTCCGGCGACGCGCCGCCCGTCGTGTTCGCCTTCGCCCGCGGCGGTTCGGGGTCGTGGACGGCGGCCGGGACGCTCGAAGCGCCGTCGCTCCAGGAGCGCAGCGGATTCGGGGCCTCGCTCGCCGTGCGCGACGGCTTCGCGCTGGTGGGCGCCCCGACCCTCAGGGAGAGCGGCGGGGCCGTCTTCGCCTTCTCGCGGGGCGCCGAGGGCTGGGCGATGGAGGCGCGCCTCGGCCCGCTCCTGCCGGAACCCAACGCGCAGTTCGGGTCCTCCCTCGGCTTCGACGGCGGCGACATCCTCATCGGGGCGCCGGGCAGCGGCATGGGCGCCGGCACTCTCTACGCCTACCGGCGAGACGCCGAGGGCCAGTGGCGCGAGGCTTCCATCCTCCTGCGCTCTCCCCTCGGCGAGCGCTCCGGCTTCGCCGGCGCGGCGACACAATCCGGCGAGCACCTCGTCATCGGCGCGACGGGCCTCGACTCCGGCGCCGGCGCCGCCGTCGTCTACGAACGGTCCGCCGCCGGCTCGTGGGAGGAGGGCGGCACCCTCGTCAACGACTACCGCGGCTTCCCCGCCATCGCCGGCGAGGAGATCGAGTGCACCGAGGGGCAGGCGCATGTCTTCGAGTGCCGGGACGTGAACATCACCGCCTTCATGCCGATCAAGGACCTCGGCGGCACGCGCGCCACGCGCGTCAACGACATCTGGGGCTGGACCGACCCCGAGACCGGCCGCGAAATCGCGATCGTCGGGCGTACGGACGGCACCTCGTTCGTCGACGTCAGCGACCCGCACCACCCGCGCTTCCTCGGCGACCTGCCCGCCACGGAGGGCTCGCGGCACATGATCTGGCGCGACATCAAGGTCTATCGCGACCACGCCTACATCGTCGCGGACGCGGCGCTGGAGCACGGCGTGCAGGTGTTCGACCTGCGGCAACTGCGCGACGTGGGCGCGGAACCCGTGACGTTCGAGGAGACGTTCCTCTACGACGGGATCCACTCGGCCCACAACATCGTCATCAACGAGGAGACCGGCTTCGCCTATGCCGTCGGGAACAGCGGCGGAGGCGAGACGTGTGGCGGCGGCCTCCACATGATCGATCTCGAGGATCCGGCCCAGCCCGTCTTCGCGGGCTGCTTCGCGCAGGAGGGGACGGGACGCCGGGGCACGGGCTACGTGCACGACGCCCAGTGCGTCATCTACCGCGGCCCCGACGCCGAGCACGTGGGCAAGGAGATCTGCCTCGGCTCGAACGAGACGGCGTTCAACATCGCGGATGTGAGCGACAAGGACGCGCCCGTCGGCCTCGCCACGATCGACTATCCGAACGTCGCCTACGCGCACCAGGGCTGGCTGACCGACGATCACCGCTACTTCTACATGAACGACGAGGGGGATGAGCCCCAGGGTCTCGTGGAGGGGACGCGCACACTGGTGTGGGACGTGACGGACCTCGACGATCCGATCCTCGTCACCGAGTACATCGCGGAGACGACAGCTACCGACCACAACCTCTACATCGTCGGCGACCTCATGTACCAGTCGAACTACTCGGCCGGATTCCGCGTGCTCGACATCTCGGACCCGGAGAACCCGGTCGAGATCGGCTTCTTCGACACCTCGCCCTACCAGGGCGGCGCGTCGTGGAGCAACTACCCCTACTTCGCGAGCGGCACGATCGCCGTGACGGGGACCGGGGACGGGCTCTTCCTGCTCAAGAACATGGCGAGACCCCGCCTCGTGCCGTGACCTGAGGGCGACGCGTGCCCGCCGATCCGGATCCGGGCCTGGAAGGCCGCCCCATCGTCCTCTTCGACGGCGTCTGCAACCTGTGTGCGGGCGCCGTCCGTTTCATCATCCGCCGGGACCGCCGCGGCCGCTTCCGCTTCGCCGCGCTTCAGTCCGACGCGGGACGCCGGATCCTCGCGGAACAAGGGGCGTCGCTACCGGAAGCCGGAGAGCCGCTACCGGAAGCCGGAGAGCCGCCTGAATCCCTGATCCTCGTCGCGGACGGACGCACCCACGCGCGAAGCGGAGCGGCGTTTCGCATCGCGGCCGGGCTCGACGGGGGATGGCCGCTGCTCGCCGTCTTCCTGGTCATCCCCGCCCCGCTGCGCGACCTCGCCTACCGCCTCGTAGCCCGGAACCGCTACCGCTGGTTCGGCAAGCAGACCGCCTGCGAACTCCCCCGCACCGACGAAAGCTGGCGCTTCCTCGACGCCTGAGCAGGTCACCCCCAAACCGTCTTGATAGCCGGATGTGCCCGTACCGGAGAATTGCGTCAGAGCCCTCGTTCGAGGGTTCGGCGGGGGCGGTACTGGTGTACCCGGTGTGGACTTGAGACCCGACCGGCGGGGTTCGATCCCCCGCGCCTCCACCTCTCCCTCGAAAGAGGGTTCGGCGGGGGCGGTACTGGTGTACCCGGTGCGGGCTTGACACTCCACCGGCGGGGTTCGATCCCCCGCGCCTCCACCTCTCCCTCGAAAGAGGGTTCGGCGGGGGCGGTACTGGTGTACCCGGTTAGGGCTTGACACTCGACCGGCGGGGTTCGATCCCCCGCGCCTCCACCTATCCCTCTGTGCGTCAACCTATTGTGGGCTCGCAGGCCCGTAAAGCTGTGTTCCTCCTGGATCATGTGGTGCTCGCTCAACGCGGCCTCAAGCAGCGTCTGCCAAAGCGCCTGCTAGAGGGAACCCCGTGGGGCAACCCATTCGGTAACCTGGCCCGTGACGGCCGCGATCGTGTCGAAATCCGCATCGTAGTGGAGGACGGTCAGGTGGGAGGCTTCGGCTGCGGCGGCAATGATGAGGTCGGCGATCGGCACCCGGTGCTGCGCCCGGCGGGCGAGCAGTCCCTGCACTGCGATGGCCCGCTGAAAGATCGCTTCCGTGAGTGGAACGTGACGGTACGCCAGCGCACGCCGGGCCCGCGCTCGCGCGTGCTCCTCGCCATTACGGGTGGAGTAGAGCACCTCCAGGTCGATGATGGCGCAGGTCGCCGCCTGGCCCGTTTCGATGACCGGCGTGAGCCGTGCGTGGACCCGGGGATGCGCCATGCGTGCCAGCGCGCTCTTGTCGATGAGGTAGGCCACTCGCGTTCGACCCGGGCTGGTTCAGGAACGCCAGGCGCCGGCCATGACCTTCTCGTTCGACAGTTCGAGCCCATCCATCGTCGCCAGGGCCTCGATCTCCTGGCGTCGCGCCTCCCGACGCAGGACTTCGCGCAAGGCGGAGTCGATCGTCTCCTTGATGGAGGACGTCCCAAGGAGGGCCCGAACCTGTTCGATGAGCCCGTCGTCGATTTCCACGCTGGTTTTTCTCATTCGGCCTCTCCCTGGTCGCCGTCCTAGATATACAATCTATGGACGAAAGTATATCTGACTCAAGAGTGGCGAGATATCACCCGCGTTCATGGACGATGCGGCCGCCGACGATCGTGTACAGGGCCTCGGCCTCGAGCAGCCGCGCCGGATCGTTCCGGCCGGCCTCGATCAGGTCCACGTCGAACACGGCGATGTCCGCCAGCTTGCCGGGCGTCAGCGTGCCCTTGATGTCCTCCTCGAACGATGCCCAGGCCGGGTTCCGGGTGTAGGCCTCGATCGCCTCCTCGATCGTGAGCCGCTGATCCGGGAACCAGCCCTCGGCCGGCTCGCCGCTCAGCGTCTGCCGGCTCACCGCCGCGTACAGTCCGTACCTCGGGTGGAGGAAGTAGCGGGCCGCGTTCGTCCCGGGACTGTCGCTCCCGAACACGAGCACCGCCCCCGCGTCCTTGAGCGACCGGAATGCGTAGGCGCCGCGGGATCTTCCGCCGATCCTCTCCTCCATCCACCGCATGTCGTCCGAGATGTGAAACGGGTTCACCTCCGCCACGAGGTTGAGTTCGCCGAAACGGTGGAAGTCCGCCTCCTCCACCACCTGTGCGTGGATCATCCGCCACCTGTGATCCGTTTCGATCATGTCGTGCTCGCTCAACACGGCCTCAAACAGGTCGAGCAGGATCTTCACCGCCTTGTCGCCGATGGCGTGGATGTGGGGCGGGAGGCCGGTGGGCACCGCCTCCTGC
The DNA here is from genome assembly GCA_026705295.1 of Candidatus Palauibacter australiensis. Classification (NCBI taxonomy): domain Bacteria; kingdom Pseudomonadati; phylum Gemmatimonadota; class Gemmatimonadia; order Candidatus Palauibacterales; family Candidatus Palauibacteraceae; genus Candidatus Palauibacter; species Candidatus Palauibacter australiensis. The sequence goes on along the minus strand of JAPPBA010000086.1, from coordinate 24,867 downwards.
ATGAGCCGCTGGAGGTTCCCGGTCGGGAACTCGGCGTAGTTCTGGTCGCGGGTCAGGGAGAGGGCGAGGCCGTCGACGCCCTCGGGAAGCATGATCTGGCGCACGATCCCGAAGTTGCCGGGCGCGTGGTCGTACTGCTCGTAGAACATCGCGCTGGAGCCGCCCATGATCCCGTCGACCCAGGCCTTGTAGCCGATGAAGCGGAGCCAGTCGTCGCCGAAGCCGCGGGTGATCCCGAGCCCGCCGGTGTGGGTCACGTTGTCGAGCGAGGGGCGGATGTTGATGCGGGCGGTCAGCTCGCCGCGGGCGTGCAGTTCCTGGTAGGCGCGGAACTGCTCGGAGGTGGTGATGTCCTGGATCGTGGTGACGCCACCCTCGCGGGCCTCCTGGAGCACGGCGCGGACCTCGGTGAGGCGCTGCTCGAACGACTTGGGCGTGATGGCGGCCCGGACGAGGTTGACGGCGGAGCCGGTGAGGATGCCCGTGACCCGGCCGTCCTCGTCCTTTGCGATCATGCCCCCCGGCGGCGACGGCGTGGCGTCCGTGATGCCCGCCATGTCGAGCGCGAGGCTGTTCGCGAGGTAGACGAAACGGTCGAAGCGGTTCACGAGGACGGGGTGATTCGCGGTCACGTCGTCGATGAGGTCGCGGTGCGGCGTGAACGGCCCGCCGGCACTCTCAGCGCCGCCCTCCGCAGCGCCGGCCTCCGCAGCGCCGCCCTCCGCAGCGCCGTCCTCGCCTTCGCGGCCGGTCGATCCCACCTCCCACTCCTCGTAGGCGCCCCAGTCGCCGCGCGTGATCCAGCTGCCCGGCGCCAGGCGCTCGGCCGCGCGCGCGATCTCCTCGCGGAAGCCCTCCGGTTCGTGCACCTCGAGCAGGTTCACGCCCACGATCAGCGCCCCGGTGCTCTCGACGTGGACATGACCGTCGTTGAATCCGGGCGACACGAAGGCGCCAGCCAGGTCGATGACGCGCGTGTCCGGGCCCACGAACGCCTCGGCCTCCGCGTTCGACCCGACGACGGCGATACGCTCGCCCCGGACCGCGATCGCCTCGGCTGCCGGCCGCGCCTCGTCGAGCGTGTACACGTCTCCGTTGATGAGGACGAGATCCGCCGGTTCGTCCGGACCGCTCCCTCCGCAGGCCGCCGTCAGCGCGCCGACCGCAATCAGCCATTTCTTCATCGTTGTCCTCGAACCCTCTCCCAGACGAGCGTTCCCACGGCGCCTCCGCCGCGCGCGGGGTCCGGTTCGGTGCTCAGAATCAACCGGTCCGGCCCGTTGAAGGTGAACGAGCGCGGCCGGTCCGAGCCGACCCAGCTCGGCAGCAGCGCGCCCTCCACGTGGTGCGTGACGACACCCGCCTCCATGTCGACGCTGTAGTCCCCGTAGTAGGAGAAGAAGCCACCCAGCATCGCGTCGCGCATCTCCTGTCCGGTGACCTCCGCGGCATCGGGGAGTTCCCGCCCCACCTGCATCAGCTGCGCGGACATGCGGCCGTCGGCCGTGTAGGCGATCTGGCCGGCGGGATTCCCGTCGTAGGGCAGCGACACCTCGCCGGCCGCGGTGCGGCTCTCCCACGAGGCGAGCGACCACGCCCCGACGAAGGGGTTGTCCGCTTCGGCGGCGGGTTCCGGGGCACAGCCCGCGGCCAAAGCCAGGGTCAGCGCGCAGCAGACGCCGCGCACAGAGGGGCGCACTGAGGGGCACACTGAGGGATGGGTCGCAGACATTCGCACCTCCGCTTCGCTGGGCCGCGCGTGTCTTCAGCGGTCTGGCAGCCCGTGGCTGCCAGGGACGATAGGTCCAATCCCGGCGCCTTTCCACGGCCGCTTTTCCGCGCAACGTTTTCGGCCACGTTCCCGCGGGAACGTCTTGAGCTTCGCCGGCACTCGGACGCCGACCCTCTCGGCAGGGGGCGATGTCCCTTGTACCTTCCGGGTCCGGCCCAAGAGGCAAGGGCGTGAAGCAGTGGTCCCTGAACGGGGGAGCACGACACCGATGTCCGATCGCGAACCGATGGCCGACGACGGATTGGACCCGGAGGACTTCACCCTCCCGTCGCTCCGGCCGCGCGATCTGCTCGCTCACTTCGGCCCCGGGCTGATCCTCATGATGACGGGGATCGGAACGAGCCACGTCGTGACCGCGCCCACCGCCGGAGGCCGGTTCGCCTATGCCCTCCTCTGGTGCCTGCCCGTCGCCTACGTCTTCAAGTACTACGGGTTCGAGATGGCCTTCCGGTTCACGAACGCCACCGGGAAGAGTCTCCTCGAGGCCTACGCCACGGCACGCTGGAAGTGGCCGCTCTGGTACGTGATGGCGACGACGCTCATCCAGTGCGCCATCGGCCAGGCGGGGCGTCTGATCGCGGCCGCCGCGGTCCTCTACTACCTGTTCAGCGAATACCTGGGCCTTCCCGTCCCGCTCGAAGCGTACGCGGCGCTGCTCGGCGTGCTCTCCGTGGCCATCATCCTCCGGGGCAGTTACAAGGCCGTCGAGAACACGACGAAGGCGCTCGCGGGCGTCCTCGTCCTCTCGTCGGTCGCCGTCTACATCGTCCAGCCGGCGCCGCTAGCCGAGATGGGGAACTTCTTCCTCTTCGAGATCCCCGACGGGTCGTGGCTCGTGATCGCGGGCTTCCTCGGCCTCCTGCCGACCGGCATCGACGTCTCGCTGCAGGCGTCGGAGTGGGGGAAGGCGAAGCGCGCGGGCATGAGCAAGGTCCGGCCCCACCTCGAGGCGTCGGGCGTCGTGCCTCGCTTCGACCCCTTCACCTCGCCCGCCTCCGACCTGGCGGTCGATACGGCGCGGCTCTCCCCGCACGCGCGGGAGTACTGCCGCCGCTGGTTCCGGATCGGGCTGTGGGACTTCCGGACCGGCCACGTCGTCTCCTTCGTGCTCGCGGCGATCTTCGTTCTGCTCGCCGCGGTGTGGCTCTATCCGAGTCCGATCGAGGGACGCGCCGTCATGGGAGAGATCGCGGGCATCTTCACGCTCAGCGTGGGGCCGGGGATGATGATGATCTTCATGCTCGGGGCGCTCGCGGCCACCTATTCCACCGCCTTCAACTACTTCGACGGATGGCCCCGCATCGTCGGCGCCTGCTGCCGGAACCTCTTCCGCACGACGGCGCGCCTGAACGGGATATCGCCGGAGGATCGGGCCGATCCGGAACGGCGGCGGACCTGGAACTCCGAGTACAACATCTACCGGATGACGATGTTCTACTCGCTCATCGCTTCGGTCCTCTACATCACCTTCGACCCGCGGCCCGTATTCCTCGTGCTCGTCGCCTCGGCGCTCGCCTTCTTCGTCGCGCCCGTGATCTACTTCTTCAACCTCTACTTCTGCCTGAAGGTGATCCCCAAGGAGGACGAACTCTTCTACCCGTCGTGGTTCGCGCGCTGGTTCGGAGGGTTGAGCCTGCTGATCTTCACCGGCCTGTGCGGCATTCTTATTTTCGCGCGCGTGTTCAGGATCCCCCTGTTCGGCGCGTAGCCCACCGCTGGCTCACCGCTGGCTCACCGCGCGTAGCTCAACTCTCGGGCTCGTGCCGGCCGGCTCGCCGTTCATCATCCATCGCCCGCGACATGCCGGTTGCGACCAGTCCGGCGGGCACGGCCACGATCCCCATCCCGCAGATCAGAATGATGAAGGTGAAGACTCTGCCCCCCACGGTGACCGGGTAGGCGTCCCCGTATCCCACCGTCGTCAGTGTCACGACTGCCCACCACAGGCTGTGGAACACCGATTCGAACTTTTCCGGCTGGGCCTCGTGTTCGAAGTGATGGATGCCGAGAGCCGCGATGTACAGCAGAACCAGCGTGGCGAAGAGAAACACCATCGCCTCGTTGCGCGCGTACCTCACGGCGGTCGCCAGCCTCGTCACGGCCGTGCTGTATCGCGCGATCTCGAAGAGCCGGAATACGCGGAGCAACCGCAGTCCGCGAACCGCCCGAAGGTCGATTCCGACAGACAGGAGCGAGAGGTAGAACGGAAGAAAAGCGACGAGGTCGACGATGCCGTAGAAGCTGCGGACATAGGACCATTTGTGCTCGGCCGCGACGATCCGCAGCACGTATTCGATCGTGAAGAGAACGACGATCACGATCTCGCAGACGGCGAGCGCCGTCTTCCAAGCGGAGGACAACTGGTGAAGGGTGGAAAGCGACATCGCCAGGAGAGAGGCGATGATGAGGAAGAAGACGCACTTGTCGAACCAGCGGCCGGACCCCGTGTCCGAGCCCTCCACGATATCGCGTATGTTGTCGCGTACGTTCATCGGCAGCTCCGGATTGGGGCTCAGCCTGGTTTGCCACGGCCTGCCAGGTTCGGCATGCCGGGTCCGCTATCCGCGGAGACGCTGCACGAACCACCAGTAGTGCCCCTCGAGGTCCCTGACTTCGTAGCTCCGGTCGGACCAGTAGTCCTCGCCGTAGTCCTGGGTGGCCGGCTCGGTGGTGATCGCAGCCCCGGCTGCGCGCGCCCGCTCGCAGTGCGCGTCCGCGTCATCCACGTAGACCATGAGCGACTGCGTGTTCGCGCCATCGACGCCCCGCGGGGATCGGGGATAGCTCCGGCCCGGCGTGAGTCCTGCCTGTCCGACCATGATGAGGCCGCCGTTCAGCGAGAGCTGGGAATGTACGACCCTTCCCTGCTCGTTCTCGATTCTTTCCTGCACCTCGAACCCGAATGCGTCCGCCAGCCAGTCGATCGCGACTCCGGCGTCATCGTAGAACACCGCCGGAGTGATCCTCGGCCAGCCTTTGGGTGGATCCTTCATGCGCTCCTCCTCGCAGCCCGTGGCAAAGCCCCTCCGCGTTAGAGTGGGACTTGCACATCGTCAAGCTCCCGAATCTGATGCAGTCTGTGGTTCGGGGCGACCGCCCGCGGCACTATTTGACCCCGGAGCGACGTAGAGCGCAGCGTTGCAGGCGAGATGCAGCGCCCCTCGAACGCAGCGGGGTTTGTCACGGCCCGTCATGGCAACGAAAGGCGCACGGATGGGAATCCGCGTTGGCGTGGACGTCGGCGGCACCTTCACCGATGTGGTCCTGCTCGGGGACGACGGACGGATGGTGGCCCGCAAGGTCTCGTCCACGCCGGAGGACTACAGCCGCGGTATCGCCGAGGGCGTGGCGGCCGGGCTCGCCGACTGCGGAGCCACGCCGGGCGATGTCGCTTCGGTGGTCCACGCCACGACCGTCGCCACCAACACCATCCTTGAGCAGAAGGGCGCGAGGACGGGTCTCATCACCACGCGGGGGTTCCGCGACGTGCTCGAGATGAGGCGGTTGCGCATTCCCGTCATGTACGACCTCCAGTACGAGAAGCCCCCGCCGCTCGTGCCTCGACGCCTGCGCCGGGAGGTCGACGAGCGCCTCGGGCCCGATGGGACGGTGCGCCGGGAGCTGGAGTCGGCCAGTCTGGACGCGGCCGTGGCGGAACTGCGGCGCGAGGGGGTGGAAGCGGCGGCGGTGAGCCTGCTCCATGCCTACGCCAACCCGGCCCACGAGCGGCAGGTCGCGGGCCGCCTGCGGGAGGCGTTCCCGAACGGCCTCTATGTCACCTGCTCCTCCGACATCCTGCCGGAGATCCGGGAGTACGAGCGGACGAGCACCGCCGTCGTGAACGCCTACATCGGACCCGTGGTTCAGCGGTACATGGAGACGCTGCTGGACCGGCTGCGGGAGCTGGGTGTCGACTGCCCGGTTCACATCATGCAGTCGAGCGGCGGCGTCATGTCCGTCGAGGCGGCCGGACGCAAACCCGCCTGCATGGTGGAGTCCGGGCCTGCGGCCGGCGTCATGGCCTGCGCCCGCCTCGCCCGCGGCACGGGGCTCGACAACCTGATCTCCTTCGACATGGGCGGCACGACGGCCAAGGCGGCCATGGTGGAAGGCGGCCAGGCGGCCAAAACGACCGAGTTCGAAGTGGGCGGCGGCATCAACCTGTCGAGCAAGCTGATCAAGGGCGGCGGCTATCCGGTCAAGCTCCCCTTCGTGGACGTCTCCGAGATCGGCGCCGGCGGTGGCAGCATCTGCCGGGTCGACGGCGTGGGCCGCACGAGCGTGGGCCCGCAGAGCGCCGGCGCCGTGCCCGGTCCGGTGTGCTACGACCTGGGCGGGGTCGATCCGACGCTCACCGATGCCCTCGTCGCCATCGGCTACCTGAACCCGGATTACCTGGTCGGCGGGAGCCTGCCGCTGAACACGGCGAAGGCGCTCGCCGTCCTGGAGGACAGGGTGGCCCGACCGCTCAACCGCCCCGTGGCGGAGGCCGCTCACGGCGTGCTCGCCCTCGCCTGCGCCACCATGACCCGGGCCGTGAAGGCCGTCACCACCTACCGCGGACGGGACCCGCGCGACTTCGTGCTGGCGGCCTTCGGCGGCAACGGGCCCGTGCTCGGCGTGGAGATCGCCCGCGCCCTGCAGATCCGCCGGGTCCTGGTGCCGCCGGTGCCTGGCGTGTTCAGCGCCCTGGGCCTGCTCTATTCGGACGCCGAACAGGAGTTCATCCAGACGGTCATGATTCGCGCCGAGGGCGCCGATCCGGACACCGTGGCCGCGGCCTTCGACAGCCTGGAGACGGAGGCCCGGGAGGCCATGGTCGCCGACGGCTTCCCCGCCGAAGCAGTGACCGTGGAGCGGCTGGCCGACCTGCGCTACGCGGGGCAGGCCTACGAACTCACGGTTCCCGTTGCCTCCGGGGCGCCGGACCTTCAGGCGATGGCGCGAGCCTTCGATCGGGAACACGAGCGCACTTACGGGCATCCATCGGAGGGCGACCCCGTGGACCTCGTGAACGTGAAGGTGCTGGCCCGCGTGGCCGTGCACGCCGCCGACCCGAACCGCCGCCTCCTTCCTTCACCGCCCACGACGCTTGGCGCGCCGCGCCAGGTCTACTTCGGACCCCTGGACGGCACCCTCGAGACGGCCGTCGTGGCACGCACCGACCTCACGGCGGACTGGCGGGAGGGGCCGTTGATCGTGGAAGAGTACGACGCCACCTGCGTGGTCCCGCCCGGATGCCGGGCACGGCTTGATGCGTTCGGCAACATCGACATCGCCGTGGACGTCCGCCCATGACCCGATCCCCATCCGCGAGCCGGACAGTCGACCCGATCACCTTCGAGGTCGTGCGCAACGCACTCTCGTCGATCGCCGACGAGATGGCCCTCGTGATTCTGAGAAGCGCCTACTCGCCGGTGGTGCGGGATGCCATGGACTACTCCACGGCCGTCTGCGACCGCCAGGGACAGGTCGTCGCCCAGGGGCTGACGCTGGCGGTTCAGCTCGGTTCGTTCCCGGACGTGATGGAGGTGTTGCTGCGCGAATTCCGGGACGACATGGTCCCCGGGGACATCTTCATCTGTAACGACCCCTACGGTTCGGGCGGCCAGCACCTGCCCGATCTCTACGTCATCAAGCCTCTCTTCGTCGACGGCGCGGTGCACGGATACGCGGCGACGATGGCCCACCACAGCGACGTCGGTGGCATTGCGCCGGGGAGCGTCGCCATCCATGCGACGGAGATCTACCAGGAAGGCCTGCGGTTGCCGCTGCTCAAGCTCTACGAGGCGGGGGAACCGGACCGGAAGCTGTTCCGCATCATCGAGAAGAACACCCGCTCCCCGGTCCAGGTGCTGGGCGACCTGCGGGCCCAGCTCGCGGCCTGCCGCATCGCGGAGCGGGGATTCGGCCAGCTTGTCGATCGATACGGCGTGACGGAACTGGAGACCTACCTCGAGGAGCTCCACGATTTCGCCGAAACCCGGATGCGTGCCGAGATCGGGCGCATCCCGGACGGCACCTACCGGTTCGTCGACTGGATCGACGGAGTTGGGGACGAGCCGGAGCGGCTCCCCATCGCCGTCACGGTCACGGTGGACAGGGATGAGATCGCGCTCGACTTCGCCGGCTCGGCCGGTCAGGTCCTGGCCGCGATCAACTGCCCCATGGCCATGGTCCGCTCCGCCGCGTACTGCGCCATCCGCTGCCTGGCCACGGACGACATCCCCAACTGCGAAGGCTACATGCGCCCGATCCGCATGAGCGCGCCGGCGGGCACCATCGTCAACCCGGTGGAGCCCGCGGCGTGCGCCGCCCGCGGCGTGATCGGCTACCGGGTGTTCGACGCGATCATGGGCGCGATCGCCGAGGCCGTGCCGGAACTCGTCATCGCCGGCTGCGAAGGGGGACCGACGCTGTTCTCGGTCGGCGGCCACCACGAGGGGAAACCTTTCGTGCTCACCGAGGTTCTCGTCAGCACCTGGGGCGCCCGGGCCGCGCGAGACGGCGTGGAGGGCATCTCCAACCCCGCGGCCAACCTCTCGAACCAGCCCGTCGAGTTGATCGAGGCGGAACTGCCCCTCGAGGTCACCCGGTACGGACTGGTCCCCGATTCCGGCGGCGCCGGCAAACACCGAGGAGGCCTCGCGTCGGTGCGGGAATTCCGCTTCCTCGCCGAGCGCTCGGAGTTCACGATCCGCACCGACCGGCGCGCCCACCCGCCGTACGGCATCGCCGGCGGCCGCCCGGGCGCACCCTCCGCCAACACGATGATCGACCGCGACGGCGATCACGAAGTGGAGACGATGCCGCTGAAGAGCTTCATCGCGCGCCGAGACGATCTCTTCCGCATGGTGTCCGCGGGGGGCGGCGGCTACGGCGACCCGCGCGAGCGGGACCCGACCGCCGTGTTGGAGGATGTGCGAGAGGAAAAGCTGACCCGCGCAGCCGCCCGTGACGTCTACGGCGTCGTCATCACCGAGGAAGGCGCCCTGGACGTGGCAGCGACCCGAGCGCTCCGCGGCGACCGGGTCTCTGAGGCAGCCCCCTGAGGGAGGCTACGTCCCCTTTCGCAGCACCCTCCCGGCGCGCTCGCCGGTGAGCGTTCCATCGCGAAGCGTAACAGTGCCGTTGACCAGAACGTGGCGCATGCCGGTCGCGATCTGGTTGGGCTCGAAGGTCGTGCCGGTGTCGGCGAACCTCTCCGGGTCGAACACGACCACGTCGGCGCGCATGCCCGGCTTGAGCAGGCCCCGATCCGAGAGCCCGACGATCTCCGCCGGCAGGCCGCTGAGCCGGTGTACGGCCTCTTCGGGCGTGAGTCGGCCGGTGTCCCGGACCATGAAGCGCCAGAACCAGGAGGCCCAGGTGTAGGCGCCCATGAACGAGGCGCCGGCCAAGGGACCGTCCGGGGCGAGCGCCGTGGCGTCCGAGGCCGGCACACAGAGGTCGTGGGCGAAGACCTCCTTCTGCTGATCCTCCGAATAGGCGCGGAGGAGCACCATGGGAGCCTTCTCCGCCCCCACGCTGTCGAGCAGCAGATCACAGGCGGCGTCGAGGGCGGTCGTGCCCCGGCGTCGCGCGATTTCCTCGAAGTCCATGCGCGCCATGTCCGGCCAGACATCGTTGTCCACCAGGTAGATCCGGCCCCAGTCCCCGAGCCCGGTGATGATGGACTTGTGGGCGCCGATCTGCGTCCGGATTTCCGGTGTCCGGAGCCACCTCGCCTGGTCCTCCGGGCTCGCGTTCAACATCCGGGGTGGGAGCATGACGTAGAGGAAGGTCAGGCCGTAGAGGCGGGTGTGCATGTCGAAGGCGATCTCGTCGCCCCCCGCCCTGGCCGCGTCCACCAGGTCGATGCAGCGGTTCGTCTGGTCCGGGCCGCTTCGCGGTGCAAGATGAGAAACCTGGAGTCGGATGCCCGCGTTGCGGGCCGTGCGGATCGCCTCGGCCACCGCTTCGTCAGCGCGGTCCTCGCGCTCGCGGGTGTGAGTGGCGTAGAAACCGCCGCGCTGGGCCGTCACCCGGGCCAGCGCCGTGATCTCCGCCTCCCCGGCACCCTGCTCCGGCGCGTACTCCAAGCCGGTGGAGTAGCCCCAGGCGCCCGCCTCAAGTCCCTCCTCGAGCAGCCGCGTCATGGCGGTGACTTCGGCGCTCGTCGCCGGACGGGCTTCCAGTCCGAGCGTGGCCAGGCGCAGCTGTCCGTTCGGGACGAGTGTCAGAACGTTGACGGCCGGCTTCACCTCCTCAAGCCGCTCCAGGTAGGCGGCGGGGGTGGACCAGTCCAGTGGCAGGCTGCCGTCGAAGCCATAGATGATGCGGCTCGAAAGCTCTCGATCCCTGATCGGGAAGCAGCCGTGGCCGCAGTTGCCGATCACCTCCGTCGTCACCCCCTGGTGGATCGCACTCATCGCCCGCGGGTCCACCAGCAGGGTGTAGTCGGAGTGGCTGTGCACGTCGATGAAGCCGGGCGCCACGACGAGACCGCGGGCGTCCAGCTCGACGGGTGCCTCTGCGTCGACGACGCCCAGGCGATCGATGCGACCTTCGTGGACAGCCACATCCGCCCTCACCCGCGGCGCCCCCGTCCCGTCGAACACGAGTCCTCCACGAATGACCAGATCAGGGCTCATGGCATCGGGCCGTTCCTGGTGACGCTAGCCGGGAGGGTAGGCGCCGGCGGCGCGGGCGCGTTGGCGCACCAAGGCGAGGACCACGTCGATCGTGGGGGTGGGAACGCCGACCATGCGCCCCATCTCCTGGACGGCGGTGACGAGGGCGTCGATCTCCATGGGACGGCCCTTGTCGAGGTCCTGCAGCATCGACGTGCGGTGCGCACCCACGGCCTCGATCCCGTTGATCCGCCGCTCGATGTCGATCGAGAAGCGGGCGCCCAGGGCTTCGGCGACCGCCTGTCCCTCGAGCATCATCGTCTTCGCGACGGCGCGGGTGTCGGGGTCTCGGGCGATCGTGTCCACCGTCCCGTGCGTGAGGGCGCTGATCGGATTGAAGGCGACGTTCCCCCACAGCTTCACCCACATCTCGTTTCGGATCCCCCGCACCGGGGCCCTGAATCCGGCTCCGATCAACGCGCGCGCCAGCCGCCGCACGCGCTCGGTCTTCTCGCCGCCGGGCTCGCCGAGCGTGAACCGGTTGTATTTCAGGTGGCGGATGACGCCGGGCTCCGACACCTCGGTGGCCGCGTACACGACGCAGCCGATCACGCGTTCGGGGCCGATCCCGTCCCACTGCACCCCGCCGGGGTCGAGGCTCTCGAGGCGCCGGTCCCGCCACGGCCCGTCGAGTCGGTAGAAGTACCACCAGGGGAGGCCGTTCGTCGCCGTGACGACGGCCGTGTCGGGCCCGAGCAGGGGCTGCAGCGGTTCCACGATCCAGGGGACGGAGTGTGCCTTGAGCGTGATGATCACGTAATCCTGCGGCCCCACCTCCGCCGGATCGTCCGTGCAACGGGGGTGGGCGACGCGCTCCTCGCCGTCGATCAGCAGGCGCACGCCGTGTTGCTGCATCGCCTTCAGGTGGGGGCCGCGCGCGACGAGCGTGACGTCCCGCCCCGCGAGCGACAGTTGCGCGCCGAGGTATCCCCCGATCGCGCCGGCGCCGTAGATGCAGATCCGCATCAGGGGGCCGCCCGGCTCCTGTGGGCCGTCCGGCTCCTGTGGGCCGCGCGGGTCATGTCAGGCCCAGCTTCTCGGCCATGCCGATGCGCTGAATCTTGCCGGTCGGCCCTTTGGGGATGTCGTCCATGAAGAGGAACTTGCGCGGGACCTTGAAGTCGGCGAGCCGCTCGGCCGCGAACGCCTGAAGCTCGGGAGATGTCGCCTCCATCCCTTTGCGGACCACGACCGCCGCCGCGATTTCCTCGCCCAGCTTCGGGTGCGGCATCGCGAACGCGACGATCTGCCGCACGGCCGGATGATCGAGGATCGCCTCGTCGATCTCGCGCGGCGAGATCTTCTCGCCCCCGCGGTTGATGATCTCCTTCAGGCGACCCGTGATCGTGAGGTAGCCCTCGTCATCCATCACGCCCTGGTCACCCGTCCGGAACCAGCCGTTGGTGAAGGCTTCGGCATTCGCCGCGGGGTTGTTCTCGTATCCGTCGCTGACGTTGGGGCCACGGATCACGATCTCGCCGATGTCGCCCGCCGGCAGGAGCGCACCGGCCTCGTCCATCACCGAGACCTCGGGGCCGGCGGCGATCCCCACGGTTCCCGGCTTGCGCTCCGCGGGGGGGAGCGGGTTGGACGTCATCTGGTGCGCCGCCTCGGTCATCGCGTACGCCTCCACCACCGGGGCGCCGAACGCCTCCTCGAGTTCCGCCATCACCTGCCGCAGGAGGGGGGCGGAAGCCGAGCGGATGAAGCGCATCGGGTTCCGCTCGATCACGTCGCGGTTTCGCGGGGCGCGCGTCAGGATCGCCTGGTGCATGGTGGGGACGGCCGTGTAGAAGGTGGGTCGAGCCTCGTCGAGCCACCCGAAGAAGCGGAGGGCGTTGAAACCGGGAGTGCAGACGATCGACCCTCCGACGCCGAGCGGCGCGAGGACGGCGGCGATCAGCCCGTGGATGTGGAACAGGGGCATCACATTCAGGCATCGGTCGTCGGCCGTGAGCCGCAGGGTGCGCTGAACGTTGACCGCGGAGGCGCACACGTTCCGGTGCGAGAGCGGCACGATCTTCGGTCGGGATGTCGTCCCCGACGTGTGGAGGATGAGCGCGACATCATCCGCTTCGGCCAGGCCGCCCCGAGGGCCGTCGCCGTCCGGCACGGTTCCGGCCGGCGCGAGTTCGAATTCCCCCGCCCGAGCCTCCGGGCCGACGTGCAGCTCCAGCACCGGAATCCCGCGGCTGGCGGCCGCGGCGCGCGCCGGGGAGTCGCTTCCCGCTTCGACGACAAGCGTCTTCGCGCTGAGATCCGAGAGATAGAACTCGTGTTCGGGCTGCCGGTAAGCCGGATTCAGGGGAGCTGCCGTGGCCGCGCACGCGACGGAGACGAAGGCGGAAGCCATCTCGGGTCCGTTCGGGAGCACGATCGCCACGCGGTCGTTGCGGCCGATCCCGAACCCGTTCAGCGCGTTGACGGTGTTCTCGACCTGACGGCGGAGACCGTCGAAGTCCAGTGGCTCGCGGCCGGGGGCGGCGATTGCGGGACTCGCCCCCGAACTGCCGGCGAGCAGTTCCTGGACGGTGACGGGATTTGGCATGGTCAGGTCAGGCCGGCCGGATGTCGGCGGTCTTGGTTGAAGGTTCTCGGCACGGACAGTCGACGCCGCGCGGTCAGCAGGAGACGCAGCGGTGGTTGTTCTTCGCCCCGAGGCTCTCGAGGAGAGCGATCGTCTCCGGGAAGGGCTGCACGCGCTGGACCGGCCCGTTGGCCAGATCGACGGTCGTCTGGCCGTTGCGGGCCACGAGGGTCACGTCGGCGCCCTGTTCCACGAGATAGAGGATCATCTCGTTGTCGCCGCGCGAGGCGGCGTGGTGTGCGGGCGTGTAGCCGTTGTGGTCGCGCGCGTTCACATCGGCGCCGAGTCCCTCGACGAGGAACCTCATCGCCGGAAGCCAGCCCTCCGGTACATGGCGGTGCGAGTTGCCCGCGAAGCCCTGTCCGTAGCCGACGCCGGCCGCCGCGTGAATTGGATGGACCGCCGGACCGCCCACGGGGATCGGGTCGAGACCGGAGTGATCGATGTTGTCTCCGCCTCGGCCGTAGCGCCGCGCCGGAACCTTCGCGGTCGGCGTCGTGGGATCGGCCCCGTACTCGAGGAGCAGCTTCATGGCGTCGATGTCGAGCGCGTGCGCGGCGCGCCAGAAGGGCGTGGCGCCGGTGCGGTCGACGCCCAGCAGGTCGCGGTTGTACGTCGTGAACCAGAGCGACTTCTTCAGCCGCGGGTTCGGGTCAACGCCCGCTTCGAGCAGCGTCCGTATGACGTCGAGGTACGACCACTGCTGCTGGTGCACGTCCGTGGGCTGCGGATGCCGGGCCTTCGGCGCCCAGTGCATGTTGAGCGCCGCGTACAGCGGGGTGGCGCCGGCATCGCTCTGGAGGTTCGGGTCGGCCCCGCGCGCGAAGAGTTCCATCGCGAGGTCGAAGTGCCCGTTGATCATCGCGATGAGCAGCGGGGTCGTGTTGTCCGCGGCGCTCCGCTGGTCGATGTCCGCACCCTTGTCGAGCAGGGCCAGCGTCGCATCGCGGTGGCCCTCGCGGGCCGCGAGCAGCAGCGCGGTCAGCCCGCCGTGCGTGCCGACGAGGTCGGCGTAGTTGCCCAGGCAGCCGGAGCAGGTGGGCTCCTCGGGGTCCTCGAGCCGCACGGCCTGGAGGCCGGGGCCGGGGCCGGCGGTCGGCCTCGGGGCGGCTTCGCGCGCTGACGGGACCGGCGGCTGGCGGCCCGCCCGGAGCGCGGCCACGCGGGCATTGCGTTCGCGGCGGTCGAGCTGGTCCCACGCGTCGCGCGCCACGATGTCGAGCACGTACGCGGTGGCCGAGGGGTCCGCCCCCGCGTCGATGAGGGCGTCCAGCGAGCCGGCCCGGCCCGCCGCCGCGGCGAACATGAGCGGCGTCTGGCCCCACTCGGGCTCCCGGGCGTTCGGATCGGCGCCGTGGCGCACCAGCGCCTCGACCGCACCGGCGGACCCGGCGGCGGCCGCGAAGTGCAGCGGCGTCACGCCGGTCGATGTCGCGGCGTCGGCCTCGGCTCCCGCCGCCAGCAGCGCCTCGACGAGCGGGGCCTGCGCCGCGCGGCTCGCCACGTGGAGCGGCGTGTGCCCGCCCAGCCGCGTGCCCGCCTCGAGATCCGCGCCCGCCTCGATCAGCACCCCGGCCACGTCGGGCCGGCCCTTCATCGCGGCCCAGTGGAGTGCCGTCATGCCGTCGCCCCGCGCGGCGTTCACGTCTTCGCCCGCGGCCAGCAGCGACCGCACGGCGTCCAGATCGCCGCGCATGGCCGCGTCGGCCACCGGAGCATCCGGCCCGCCCAGCCCCACCGGCGACCCGGCCAGGGACCCCACCGGCGACCCGACCGGCGCGGCCGCCCCGAGCGCGAGCAGCGCCGCGGCCGTGAAGACCAGCGATCGCGCGCGCCGCATCAGTCCGCCGTCTCCGCGAACGAGAACGTCCCGGTGCTGTTGCCGAAGCTCGTCATGTCGTCCAACCCGAGCCGGTGCATGAGGCTCAGCATCACGTTCGCCATCGGCGTTCCCGGCGCGGCCCGCAGGTGCAGGTTTCCTTCCATCCGCCCCTGCGCGCCGCCCACCACGAAGAGCGGGCACCGCTTGTGGTTGTGCACGTTCGGATCCCCCATCGGCGACCCGTAGACGATCATCGTCTTGTCGAGCAGGTGCGTGTCCCCCTCCATCGACGCCTTCAGCCGGTCGAGGAAGTACGGGACGAGCCCGACGTGGTAGCGGTTGATCTGCGCGAAGTCCGTGATGTTGTTCTCGTTGTCGCCGTGGTGCGACGCCGGGTGGAAACCCCTGTCGATCCCGCTCTCCGGATAGACCCGCCCGGACGCGTCCCGTCCCATCTTGAACGAGAACACGCGCGTCATGTCCGCCTGGAACGCGAGCGCCTGCAGGTCGAACATCAGCTTCACGTGCTCGTCGAACGAATCGGGCACGCCCGCCGGGGCTTCCGGAAGATCCCGGTTCTCACCGGACTCGTTGCGCGCCACCACGCGCTGGATGCGGCGTTCGATCTCCCGCACGTTCTCGAGGTAGCGGTCCATGCGCTGCCGGTCGGACGGATCGAGCCGTCCCTTGAGGCTCGCGACCTCACCGGTGAGGAAATCGAGGATGCTGGCGCTCGAGCGCTGTCTCGCCTCGCGCGCCTCCGGCGTCCCGCCGGCCCCGAAGAGCTGGTCGAACGCGACCCGCGGATCCCGGATCATCGGAAGCGGCTGCGTCGGCGAAGACCAGCTGATCGTGTCCGTGTACACGCACGCGTACCCGTACGCGCAGCCCCCTGCCTGGTCCACGTTCTCGATGCAGAGCTGCATGGACGGGATCGGCGTGTCCTGCCCGAAGCGGTGCGCGTAGAGCTGGTCCAGCGACGGCCCCACGAAGACGTCCGAACTCTCCGTCTGCTTCGGGTGCGCCTGCGTGAGGAAGGTGGCGCTCGACCGGAAGTGGTCCCCGCCGATCTCCTTCGGCTGCGTGGCTTCGGCCGGCTCGACGTCGGTATCGCTGATGATCGTGAGATAGTCCCGATACGGCTCAAGCGAACTCAGCGCGGTCGGGGACAGATCGAAACCCCGGCCCGTCGTCGCGGGGGACCAGTAGTTCTGCGCCGCCCCGAACCCGCTGCTCCCCGCCGAGCCGTGCACCATCTCGATGCAGACGAGCCGCGTCGGATCCGCGACCTCCCGCGCCCACAGCCGGCCCGCCGGCACCATCGCGTCGAGCAGCGGCAGGGCGACGGTCGCCCCCGCGCCCCGGAGGAACGTCCGGCGAGAGAGGTGTTTCCCTGTGATGAACTCCATCAGTCCTCCTGGGATCCCTGGCTTTCCGCCCCCATGTCGTCGACCACGGCCTCGGTTCCCTTCAGCCGGAACGCCGGGCTGTTGACCACCCCGAGGATGAACGCGGACATGCGATGGTCCTGTTCGGCGGCCTGCCGCGCGATGGACCGCACGGTCGGCATGTCGTAGTACTCGACCCGCCGGCCCAGCGCGTAGGCAAGCAGGTTCTCCGTGAACGCGCGCACGAGCGGCACCGGCCGCGCGAGAAGCGCCGCGCGCAGATCCGCCGCGCTCGTCACCGGCGTGCCGTCGTAGAGTTCGCCCTGCGCCTCGATCGGCCTCCCGCTGTCCTTGATGCGCCGAGCCCCCGTCCCGTCGAAGTACTCCAGCGCGAGACCGATCGGGTCGATCACGCGGTGGCACGAACGGCACGCCGGGCTCGCCCGGTGCATCTCCAGCCGTTCCCGCACCGTGAGCAGACGCCCCTCCTCGGCCTCCGGCGTCGCCTCCAGGTCGGAGACATCCGGCGGAGGCGGAGGCGGAGGCGTCCCCAGCAATACCTCCATCACCCACTTCCCGCGCAGCACCGGCGAGGTCCGGCTCGCGTGCGAGGTAAGGGTGAGGATGCTGCCGTGCCCCAGTACACCACGGCGCTCGGGCTCGGCGATCTCGACTCTGCGGAAATCCGTTCCGGTCACGCCGGGGATGCCGTAGTGCCGCGCCAGCCGCTCGTTCACGAACGTGTAGTCGGCCGTCAGCAGGTCGAGCAGGCTCCGGTCTTCCTGCACGATCGTGTGGAAGAGCAGTTCCGTCTCGCGGTGCATCGCCTCCTTGAGCTGCTGGTCGAAGTCCGGATAGAGGCGGACGTCGGGGTTCATGCCCTCGAGGTCCTGCAGCCGGAACCACTGTCCCGCGAAACGCGTGGCCAGGGCTTCGGCGCGCGGATCGCCCAGCATCCGGCGCACCTGCACGTCGAGCACGGCCGGGTCGGAGAGCCGGCCCTCCGCGGCGGTCTCCAGCAGTTCGTCGTCCGGGCCCGTGGCCCAGAGGAAGAAGGAGAGCCGCGAAGCGAGATCGTAGTCGTCCAGCGCGTACACCCCGTCCGCTTCGCGCGCGGGACGCTCCTCGAAGCGGAACACGAAGTGGGGGCTGGCGAGGATCCCCTCCAGCGCGAGCCGAACTCCCTCCTCGAACCCGCCCGCCTCCGCCCCGGCGCGGTACAGTCTCATGAGCGCGGCGAGGTTGTCGTCCGTCAGCGGCCGGCGGTAGGCCCTCGTCCCCAGCCGCGAGAGGATCGCCTCCGCGCACGAAGCCTCAGCGTCCGGCGCGGAAGGACGGCACGAGAACACGCGCTCGCGGCTCGGCGTGGACGACATCCCCGCCGGAGCGAACGGCCCCGTGACCGCGAGGTCGCGCAGGTGCGGCAGCGTCGTGAACCCGTACGCGTCGGTGATGCTCGTGCTCGCGATCGACCAGTCGTGCGGCGACATCAGGTCCTGCGATGGCCCCTCGAAGGTGCGGATGAAGGCGGCCGCCACGCGGTGCGGCCCCGCCTCGATGAAGACGGGATCGGTGCGGAGGTTCACGCCGTCGGGATCGGAGACGTGCATCCAGCGGTCGATGTCGAGGAGCGCGACGCGCTCGCCATCGATCGATATCTCGATCCGCTCGGGCTCATCGGTCGTATGCAGCGCGCCCTTGCCGTTCCCGAACAGGGCGCCGGTCGTCTCGTGGTGGAAGGAGACGCGGAAGACGTACTCCCCGTCGGCCGGGAAGTTGTGGTCCACCGCGACGCCGCCGCGGCTCCCGTACGGCGTGCCCTCGACGTGCTCCGCCTGCGAGGTCCAGCGCGACACCCGGAACGTCGCCTCGCTCGGCGTCACCTCCGGGTCGCCGATCGCGAGCCGGCTGATCTCGCTCGCCGCGCGCAGATACCCGTCCATCAGCGTCGGGGAGAGCAACTGGACGTCGGCGATGTTGTCGAAGTTCGCGCTCTTCGTGTCGAGCGGCAGGTAGTCGCCCGCGTCGATGTCCAGGTCGAGGAGATCGTAGATCGAGCGCGAGTACTCGGCCCGGTTCAACCGCTGGAAGGTCCGCCGTCCCGGGTTCGGGTTCGCCTCCCAGGCCGCATCGAGCCGCGACTCCAGGACGGCGGCCAGCGTCCGCAGGCTGTCAGGGCTCGGGCGGCGCACGCCAACGGGCGGCATCATGCCGGCCCGCAGCTTCCGCACCATCCGCTCCGCGATCACCGCGTTGTCGGAAGCCGAGGTCACCTCGAAGGTCGCGAGCGACATGCCCCCGCTGACGCGCCGGGGGTTGTGGCAACGCCGGCAGGTCTCCGCCACGACGCCCTGCGCGACTTCGACGGAGAGCGTGTCGACCGCGGGAGCCGGTGTCGGCGCGGCCGGCACTGCCAGCGGCGGCGTGAGCGGCGGCGTGATCGGTTGCGGCCAACTGGCCGGGGGATGCTCGGCACCCCGCGCCCTGCCGGCCTCTTGGCCGACGGCGGGACTCGGGAGAACACCCGCTGCGACCAGCAGCAAGAGCGATGTTCGCATGGCCGAAGCCTCTTCCGTGCAACCGCGTCGCGCCCCGCGGGGCGCAAGGATACACCAACTCGAAAATGTACCATCGACGCAGATCGCCCGGCCAGCCGGATACCGCGGGAGAGATCAGCCGCAACCGGGCGGAAGGGGGAGGGTGGCGACGGCCTCACGTCGGTCAAGCGCATGCACCTGCACGAATTGTCGGCCGAGTTCATCTGTCCGGACGGCTGTGAGCGCCTCCGCCGATATGTCCAGCACGCGAAAGCCTTCGGGCACCTGAACGGTCCCGATCCCCCGGCCGGTTTCCGTGAAGACCCGCCACTCCGGACTGCCCGGGCCACCGGGAAGCTGCCAGGACTGGATCCAGATGTACCCCAGTTCGTCCACGATGAGGTCGTTGGCGAACGGCACCCGCTCCGCCATCCCGACCGCTTCGCCCATCACCTCGATCATCCGGGCCGCCTCCGGGACGACCTCGCCGCCCATTGCGCGTCCCGCGGCCGCGACCGACGCCGCAACCCACCGTTCTCTGTGTTCCGCGCTCACGCGGTCGACCGGGATGTCGAGGCGCAGTTCACCCCGCGGGGTACCCGTTTGGTCGAAGACCCGTACGACGGGTTCGTCGCCGGCGGCGAGCAGGAGGCAGTTGCCCCTGATGGCGCCGAGTGCTCGCGGCGAGAACAACGCACCGCGCATCCCGGACATTCCCTCGACGACGAACTGCGAGCTGAGGCTCCCCGGGACGCGAGCCAGTACCTCGCCGACCGCGCCGTCCTCGTCGAGCCGGTGGAAGCCGACCGTATCCCGGCCCACGCCGCCCCGATCTGCGGCGACCATCCGATCCCCCTCGCGCGCGTACCACCTGCCGTCCGCGAATCGTCCGACTTCGCCGATCCGCCTGCCCGCGCCCGTACGGTTCAGCCTGGTGTCCTCCGACAGCGATCCGTCGAACGTCCATTCCGACAGGCGCTGGTGTTCGCGATCGAAGGCGACAATCCGACCCATTCCGCTCGCCGCGATGCCTGCCAGCCTCCCGAATTCCCCGGGACCATCGCCCGCGCGCCCCATGGTGGCCGTGACCCTCCCATCAACGGCAAGGACGGCGATCATCGCGAGGGTCCGATCCGCTACGGCGATGCTCTCATTCGGCCCCCAGACGACACCGACGACGGCGGAGAACTCGCTGTCCGGCTCTCCCTCCAGCCACCCGTAAGCGCGCTCCGGCTGCGAATTCACAATCCAGCGAGAGGCGACACCCGCAGCGTCCTGGGCACTGGTTTCGCTTGGAATCGTGCTCGATCCCGCAGCCAGCAGAAGAGCGGCCACACGAGGGAAGGTCTTCACTTGAGCGATTCCTCGAGGCGGGTTATGGGCCGGCGTTCGTAGAAAACGGCACGGTGAAACACAGCGTGTCACCGCGAAAGCTGATCTTAACCGATCGAAGTTCCCGTGCCGACTACATCGCCCGCTGGGTCGCCGGTTCCGCCCGTTCGCCAGCGGCCCAGCTTCGGCCGCGGAGCCAGAGCGCGGCGGCTGCGAAGGCGAACGACGCGGACCACAGCCAGTACCCGGCGCCCGGGGTTGAGAACGCGACGGCACCTTCATCGTACGGGAAGGGTGACGGGCTGAAGACGCGGAACATCCCCAGCCCCAGGTTCACGACGCCCATGGCGCCGAGGACCCGCAGGAGCCACCGCCGGGCGGGTCGCCGAGAGCCCAGCAGCGCCGGCAAGGTCATAAGCAACGGCAGATTCGGGAGTAGTACTGCAGCCCCGATCCACACGGCCAGCACCGCGTCCGTCATCCCCATCGTGGTCAGCGCCCACAGCAACTCGTAAGGGCGCTGCGATCCGACGAGGGCCACGAGATCCGGGTGGAGCGCCCCGGAATCAACCCAGGCCAGCCGAGAGATCGGCAGAAAGAACGAGACCGCGAACATCGCCCAGCCGGCCGCCAACACGGGTCGCCACCTTCGCCTTCCGGCCTTCGCAAACTCCTTCGAAAGCGCGGCGGCTTCACCCAGTTCAGCGCACACGGTGTTGAAGGCTCGGGCTGGCGACCGCTCGGGCGTCATCTCGCGTTCCAACTCGAAGCGGGCTCGGAGGTGGTCCTCCAACTCATCGACTTCGCGCGGAGAAAGCGAAGAACTGCGCTCCACCTTCCTGCGCCACTGCGTGACTTCGGCCTCAAGCTCAAACATGATCTGCTCCGGAGTACGGGCCGAACGTTGAAGCCACGCCGTTCGTCGGCCTGGCGGAGGCCCAATTGCGTTTGCGGAGCCAGAGGGCGACGGCGGTGCAGACGAAGGAAGCGGACCACGCCCAGTAGCCGGGACCCAGATACGCGGGTCCGCCGGCGCCATCGGCCATGATGGTTGGAGGCCAGCCGAGGCTGAGAATGCCGAAGCCGAGCGTCCCGACGCCCACGGCTCCAATCAGCAGCCACGGCACCTTCCACCGGCGGGAGCGCCACAGCACCGGCAGGGTCATCAGCATGGGAAGATTGAGGAGCAGCACGACCAGCGGCGGTCCGAGTTCGCCTTCCCGAAAGACGCGGACGAAGAACTCGTATCCGTAGGCTGTAAAGTCCACGACGCCGCCCGACGGGCTGACCACTCCGGAGGTCACCACAGTCGGGAGGAGAAACGAGGCCGCGTACAGCGCCCACGCCGCCCACAGAACGCGCCGCCACCGGGGCCGTCCCGCCCTCGCAAACTCGCTCGATATCGCCTTCGGCTGGCCCAGTCCTTCGCGAGCGATGGCCAGCGCCTCGGCCGGGGCCAAGACCGGGTTCAGGTCCAGTTCGAGGCTGACGCGCGCGCGGAGGTGATCTTCGAGTTCATCCAGTTCACGGGCCGACAGCGACGATCCCCGCTCCAGCTTCGTCCGCCACTTTCGGACTTCCGGGTCCAGTTCAAACACGACTACGCCGACCTAGGCGAGCGTCTTCTTCGGGCGGGCGGGTGCCCAACCGCGGCGGCGGCGCCACAGGGCGACGGAGGCGAGTACGAAGGAGGCGGCCCAGGCCCAATAGCCGGGACGCAACGTGGCCAGCGCACCAGTACCGTCCGAGATAAACGCGGCCGCGCCGAGTCCGAGAGTCGACGCGCCGATGACTCCGAGGATCCCCGCGAGCCAGGTGCCCTTTAGTCGAGGCTTGCGCCAAATGAGAGGCAGCATCAGGAGCATCGGCAGGTTCAGGGGCAGCAGCTCGATGTCGGCAAGCAACTCATACCCGCGCGGTACCCAGGCTTCGAAGCCCCACGACGCCGGAAGTAGTTGCATGTGTAGCACGGGCAGCAGTATCGAAGCCGCGTAGAGGGCCAAGGCACCGGCAAGAAGAGGCTTCCATCGGGGTCGCCCGGCCCGGGCGAACTCCCTGGAGAGCGCCTTCGGCTCACCGAGGTCTCGCCGGGCGATCGCGAAGGCTTCCGTCGGGGCCAGGGCGGCGTCCAACTCCAGTTCCAGGTCGACTCGGGCGCGCAGGTGATCTTCGAGTTCATCCAGTTCGCGAGGCGAGAGCGACGACCTCCGATCCAGTGCGCTCCGCCACCGTCGGACTTCATTCTCGAACTCAAACATGGCTGCCTCCCCAGGACATCTGGAGGGCTCCGTACACGGCCCGCCAACTCTCCCGATCGGTTGAGAGCTGTCGCTTCCCGCGGCCCGTCAACCGGTAGTACTTGCGACGCCGTCCCGCGTCGGTGAGTTGCCAACGGCCCTTGATGAGTCCGTCACGCTCCAGCCGGTGCAGGACGGGGTAGAGCATCCCGTCGGACCACTCGAGTTCACCCCCGGAGAGCAACTGGACCTGCTTGAGGATCTCGTACCCGTACGTCTCACCACCCGCGAGGATGGAGAGCACCATCGGGCGCGATGACGCGGCCACTAACTCCTTGTAGACCGGCTTCTTCATCCGGAGACCCCTGTGCCGGAGACCTGATACCATGAGTTACAATGTACCTTGTACGACAAGGTATGCCGTCGAATGGTTGTACGCAACGATCGCTCGGACGTTCCCGCGGGAACGTCCGGGACTTGCCATCAGCCGGGCGGGAGCGGGATGGACGCCACGGACGGGCGATCGAACTCGTCCCGGGACACACCCCAGATCCGGGAGGGGGTGAAACGAAGCGCGTCGAAGCGGTCGGGGAGTCGCACGTCGCGCGCGGCGCCATCGGGCTCGATGCGCAGCCACACGGGGCCGCCGCTCAGGCCGCCCGCATCGAGATCCATGGGACGCAGCCACATCGTCCCGTCCTCGCTGCAGCGGAAGTCCACGTACCGGGGAAGGTAGCTCGCGAGTTCGCGCGGTGTCCCCTGCACCATATCGGCCATCTGATTCACGAGCCGAAGGCTGTCCTCCGGGGTAAGCCGGGTCGCGACGTCTCCCGTCATCTCGGCCTGCCTGAGCGCGAACACGGCTGCGGCGAGCTGTCGCGGACTGACCTCGGTGAAGGGCACGGGCGGAAGGTCGATGGGATCCACCTCGGCGCCGGATCCGTCGAACCCGCGCAGTTGGTTCCGGACCCGGTCGTGCACGCGCACGAGGCTCTCGCCGCAGGAGGCCCACAACCGGTACCACAGGGGAAAACCGCCGTCGCTCTGGATGAAGTCTCCGGACGGATCCTCCAGGGCGTCGCCGAGCGCCACGAGGGTTCGCGCCCCGCCCGTCTCCGGATCCACGGCGACCAGGTCCGCGCCCAGGAGACCGTAACGGAACTGCAGCACGCCCCCGTCCATCGTCGCGGTCGAGTGGGGCACGACGATCTCGCGGCCGAGCCGTGCGGTCCGCACGGACGAATCCAGCATGCTCATGCCGCTCCGCACGCTGCCTCGGGGAACCGATGTCGACACGAGGGAGAACGCCTCCTGGACGGCACCCGGTTGGGAGATCCGGATCAGCGCGTGGTGCAGGAGGTCGAGAACCCACGCTTCACCCGCCCATCCTCCCGCGACGAAGGCCGAGGGCATCGGAAACTCGTCAGGTCCCCCGCCGGCCGATCCGTGGGCGCCGAGGGATGCGCCATCCGCACCGAATCCCATGAAGTACGGCTCCTGCGAATTCAGCACCCACACGGAGCCGTCGGCCAGCACCTCGAGGTCCCGGACCACCGCGAGGGAGTCGGACGTGCCCAGCACCTCGATGGCCGACGCCGATAGCTCAATCGCGGGGGACGACGGATCGCCATCTGCGTCTGCGCCCCCTGCGTCTGCGCCGTCAGCGCATGCGACGAACGCCGTTCCGGACAGTAATGCCGCAGCGCACCGACACGCCCGGGTGATCGGCCTCAGCCGAGCCAGCTCAAACATACCGTGCTCTCCTTGTCTCCGAGCGGGTGGAGGCCCACGCGCGGCCGCGAAGCAGGAGGGCTGCCGCCACGAGCACATGCGCCGCGGACCATGCCCAGTACCCGAGGCCGAGATAGGGAAGAACCGTGATCTCACCAGCGGTGGTGACGGCTGATCCGTCCAGGAGGCTGGCCACGCCGAATCCGAGGGCCGAGACGCCAAACGCGCCGATGGTCCAGGTGAGCCATCGCACTCTCGACCGCCATGAATACAGGAGGGCCGGCAAGGTCATGGCCATGGCCAGATTGGGGATCAGAGGGAGAATCCATCCGTCCACGATCGCATGGTGCAACCACTCGTGAGCGGGGGCCGACCACGGCACTTCATTGTACGCGATTTGAAGTGCCGCGGGCCCGGCAATCGGCAGAAAAAGCGACACTCCGTACATCGCACATCCCGCCAGCAGGAGATATCGCCACCAAGGCTGACCGGCCCTGGTGAACTCCCTGGCGAGCGCCGCCGGCGCGCCGAGACCCTCGCGAGCGATCACCAGCGCCGGGTAGGGAGTGAGCGCCGGGTTCAGTTCCAACTCCAGGTCGACGCGCGCACGCAGGTGATCCTCGAGTTCGTCCAGTTCGCGGGGTGAGAGAGACGTCCTGCGTTCGAGACGCCTGCGCCAACTCGCGACCCCGGTGTCCAGCTCAAACACGGCTCTTCATTCGAACCCCGATTTCGATGACCCATACCACGAAGTACAATATACCTTGAG
>JAPPBA010000085.1 GCA_026705295.1 Candidatus Palauibacter australiensis | reverse complement strand
GCCGGGGCTTTCGTTCAACAAGTCGACGCGGACGATCTCCGGGACGCCGACGACGCAGGGCACGTACACGGTCACGTACAAGGCGGAGGATGCCGACGCGAAGGACTCCGGCGACTCGCCGGACCCGATGGACACCGCGGTGCAGACGTTCAACCTTCAGGTGGTGAGGATCGCCGGCGTGCCGACCGCGCCGGGGCAGCCGACGGTGAACAAGGGGCCGACGTCGGGGAGTCTGGAGGTGAGCTGGGCCGCTCCGACGGGTTCGGGGGGAACGATCACGGACTACGACCTTCGGTACTTCAAGGGCTCGATGGACCCGGAGTCGGAGTCGGACTGGGTGACGGAGGGCGCGCCGGGCCTGCCGGTGAACGCGGCGCGGACGGCGACGCAGGACACGATCCGGGGCCTTCTGGAGAACACGGCGTACCGGGTGCAGGTGCGCGCGGCGAACGTGGACGGCGAGGGCCCGTGGTCGGCCTCGGGAAGCCAGACGACGGCCACGGCGCCGGCGACGAACAACGCCCCGAAGGCGGAGGCGGGGCAAACCTGCTCGGAAATCGACATGCCCGCGGTGCTATTCCCGCAAAACGTGCTTGGGGGCGTCCTGGTCTCCGCCCGTCTGACAAGAGGCGGCACCGTCTGCGGCACCGATCCTCAACTGATCGATCCGGACGGGGACGCCTTGACGGTCGTCGTTACCGGCAGCAGCGTCCCGGCCGATCTCATTCGCTACGGCTCGGTGGGCAGCACCCAGACATTCGATGTGGCCCAAAACGGGTCCCGCTCGACGGTCCAGCAGATCCGTCTAGCTTACAGTGCCGTCGCGGCGCTCCAGTTGAGGTCCGATACGGTCTCGCTCAGGGTCCTGGACCCTCACGGCGCGTCGGCCACGACGTCGGTGGTGTTTGACGTCTCGACCTTCGATGGCACGAGCGCGCCAAGTTTGCCGGCGGTGAGCGGTCAGAGCTACGCGACGTACGCGCCGATCCCGAACCTCGTGCTTCCGGCGGCGACGGGCGGCGAACTGACGTCACCCAGCGGGGTGATTACTCGCTCAGCCTTTCCCTACTTCTACGCGGTGAGCGGCCTGCCGCCGGGACTCGAGTTCGACGACGCGACGCGGACGATTTCGGGCACGCCGACGACGACGGGCAGCTACACGGTGACCTACTCCGCGGACGACGCCGACGGACAGAGCGCGAGCCGCAATCCCGCTGCTCGGGACTCGACGGACACCGCGGTGCGGACGTTCGACATCACGGTGACGGAAGGGACACCAACGGCTCCGATGGCGCCGGGGCAGCCGACGGTGGAGAAGGGGCCGACGTCCGGGACCCTGAAGGTGAGCTGGTCGGCGCCGACGAGCGTCGGGGCGATCACGGACTACGACCTTCGATACTTCAAGGGGACCACCGATCCGCAGTCCGAGTCCGACTGGGTGACGGAGGGCGCGCCAGGCCTCCCGGTGAACGCGGCGCGGACGGCGACGCAGGACACGATCCGGGGCCTCTTGGCGAACACGGCGTACGTGGTGCAGGTGCGCGCGGCGAACGCGAACGGCGAGGGGCCGTGGTCGGCCTCCGGCGCCGCGACGACCGACACCGTCCCGACCGCGAACCACGCTCCGCGGCTGCTGGAGCAAAAGACCGGGGATGCGAACAACATCTGCCAGGTCAAAACGGACACGAACACCCCGTCGGCCACGACCATAGTTCCTGCGGGCGCGCGTTCCGACATCGGCGCCTTGGTCGTGCGGGGCTCGGAGACGACGGAATGGCCGACGGTGTGTACGACTTCAGTTCTTAACAACCGTGCGTTCCCCGTCTTTGACGACCGGGACGCGGAACAACTGCTCATTACCATCGACGACTACACGCTGCCGGACAACGTCCGGGCGTTCGGTGGCACTCCCTACGTAGGGCAGCCGGCGGCACAGCCGGGCATAGGTGGCGTGCGGGGGCAAGTGAACTTCAGCGGCTTGGCCGCGTTTGAGAATACGGACGTGCGCGTGGACGTGACGGCGACCGATCCGCACGGCGCGTCGGTGAGCACGCACCTCGTATTCCAGGTGAGCATCTTCCCCGGCACGAGCGTGCCGAGTCTCACGGCCGTGAGCGACCAGAGCTTCACGGTGAACGAGGAGATTGCGGGCCTGGTGCTTCCGGCGGCGACGGGCGGCGACACGTCGATTTTCGGGGAGGCTATTCCCAACCCCTACTTCTACGAGGTGAGCGGTCTTCCGCCGGGGCTTTCGTTCAACAAGTCGACGCGGACGATCTCCGGGACGCCGACGACGGCGGGCTCCTACACGGTCACGTACAAGGCGGAGGACGCCGACGCGAAGGACTCCAGCGACTCGCCGGACCCGATGGACACGGCGGTGCGGACGTTCAACATCGAGGTGACGAGCGGGGCGCCGGCTCCGGCGGGGGCGCAGGTGGACGGTACGAAGCTGACGCTGACGTTCGACAGGAAGCTGAACACGGCGACGGCTCCCTCGGCGAGCCGGTTCACGGTGGCGGGCACGACGCCGGCGAAGACGGTGACGGCGGTGGCGTTCCGGAGCGCGGACTCGACGAAGGTGGACCTGACGCTGAGCGCGGCGGTGGTCGCGGGCGAGACGGGGATCACGGTGAGCTACGCGAAGGGAACCGACGCGAACCCGCTCCAGGGCTTGACCGGCGTTGAGGTGGCGGACTTCGCGAGCCAGACGGTGACGAACGCGACGCCGCCGTCGGTGACGGGCGCGGAGGTGAACGGAACGGTGCTGACGCTGGCGTTCGACGCGGCGCTGGGCACGACGGCGGCGCCGGACCCGACGCGGTTCACGGTGTCGGGCACGACGGAGGCGACGACGGTGACGGAGGTCGCGTTCAGCGGCAGCGACGCGACGAAGTTGGACCTGACGCTGAGCCCGGGGGTGGGTATCGCCGAGACGGGGATCGCGGTGGCCTACGCGGCGGGCAACGACGCGAACCCGCTCCAGGACGGGAGCGGCCGGAAGGTGAAGGATTTCACGGGCCGGACGGTGACGAACGTGACGCCCACGTCGGTGATGGACGCGCTGGTGAACGGTACGGAGCTGACGCTGACGTTCGACGCGGCGCTGAGCACGACGGCGGCCCCGGCCGCGAGCCGGTTCACGGTGGAGGGCACGACGGCGGCGACGACGGTGACGGCGGTGGCGTTCCGGAGCGGCGACGCGACGGTGCTGGATCTGACGCTGAGCGCGGCGGTGGGCTCGGGCGAGACGGGGGTCACGCTGGCCTACACGGCGGGGGACGACGCGAACCCGCTTCAGGACGGGAACGGTCGGAGGGTGGCCGACTTCACGGGCCGGACGGTGCGGAACCCGGCGAGCGGGGCGCCGAGCTTCCCGACGACGACTTCAAGGCGGTCGGTGCGCGAGAACAGCGCGGCCGGCCGGGTCGTGGGCACGGTGACGGCGACGGACCCGAACGGCGACCCGTTGACGTACGCCCTGTCCAGCACGGCGGGCGGGGGCACGGACCACGAGTCGTTCGCGATCGACGCGAACACGGGCCGGATCACGGTGGCGGCGGGCGCGACGCTGGACTTCGAGGCGAAGTCGAGCTACGCGGTGACGGTGACGGCATCGGACGGCACGAATTCGGCGAGCCACCAGTTGACGATCCGTGTGTTGAACGTGGCGGAGCCGCCGTCGGCGCCGGGCGCACCAACGGTGACGCGCGCGGCGACGGCGACGAGCCTGACGGTGACCTGGAGCGCGCCAGCGGACACGGGTGCGCGTGCGGTGACCGACTACGACCTGCGCTACTTCGCGGGGAGTTCGGACCCGTCGAACCCGTCGGACTGGATCGAGGAGGGCGAGCTGAACGGTCCGCCGAACCCGGGGTCGGCGACCTCGGCGGTGCTGTCGGGCCTGACGGCGAACACGGCGTACGTGGTGCAGGTGCGGGCGCAGGGCGACGGGGAGGGCCCGTGGTCGGCCTCCGGCAGCGCCACGACGGGCGCGGGCGGCACGGCGCCACCCGCGGGGCCCCCGACGCGCGGCGCGGTGTCGGCCGATGGGGCGATGGTGACGCTGGAGTTCGCCCAGGCGCTGGACGCCACGTCGGTGCCGGATCCCGGCGACTTCACGGTGACGCTGGCGCCGGCTTCGTCGTCGGTGGCTTCGTCCGCGGCTTCGTCGTGGTCGGCTTCGTCGTCGTCGGCGCAGCACCGCGTGATGGCGGTGTCGATCCGGGGCTCGGCGCTGGATCTGACGGTCGCGCCGCCGGTGCCCGCGGGCCGGGCGGCGGTGGTGAGCTACACGAACGGCTCCGCTCCGCTGCGTACCGCGTCGGGCGCCAAGGTGCCGGACTTCGGCTTCACGGCGACCCAGCCCGGCGCGCCGCCCCCGCCCCCGCCTCCGCCGCCGACGCCGGCCATCGCGGTGACGGTCGAGGGCGATTCGGCGCTTGAGGGCACGGCGGTGGAGTTCACCGTCCGGCTGTCGCAGGCGGCGGACTCGGACGTGGTGCTGGACTGGTCGACGGGCGAGGACGACAGTCCCGGCGCGCGGCCCGCGACGCCGAACGTGGACTACCGGCCGGTGTCGGGCGGCCGGGTGACGGTCGCGGCGGGTTCGAC
>JAPPBA010000084.1 GCA_026705295.1 Candidatus Palauibacter australiensis | reverse complement strand
GTCAGTGCCTTTGGTATCTTTTTTCTTCGTCTGTTCATGGAGGGTCTTCCGTAGCACCTGCTCGACGCCGGGCGCATCGACGGCGCATCCAACTGGTGGATCTACCGCCACATCGTCCTCCCGCTCTCGGTCTCCGCCCTCAGCGCGCTCGCGATCTTCAGCTTCCTCGCCAACTGGGACTCCTACCTCTGGCCCCTGGTGATCATCTACGAGGAGAAGATGAGGACGCTGCCTCTCGGTCTCGCCTATCTGCTGGGATGGTCCAGCCGGCCGCGCTACGATCTCTTCCTCACCGGCGCGGTCATCACCGTGGTACCGGTGGTTATCTTCTATTCATTCTTCCAGGCCCGCTTCGTTCGCGGGGTCACGCTTACGGGGCTGAAGTACTGACGGGCAGGGAGCCGGCTCCCCGGTTCTCTGCGCTTCGCCAATTCATTGACGGTTCGTGAAATTACTTGCACTGGAAACGGTCTTTTCAACACATCAGTAGCAGAGGAGAAAACGATGAATCAGAACCAAATGACGCGCCGCCAAATGCTCCAACACGTCCACCCAGTCGAGCATCCCCGCCCAGTACTACCTGGCGTACTACCTGCAGGGGATGACGGCGGAGCACCTCGGCGACCAGGAAGCCGCCGACGAGGCGTACGACCGCGCCGACCAGTTCGGGCGGCTCGCCGGCCTCGGCGTGCCCGGGAACTGAGGGCGGCCCGGTGAGCGGGATCGAACAGGAGAAGGTCGGCCCGCTGACGCTGCGGGTGTGGGCGCTGCTGACGGCCCTCGCCGTCTGGACGCTCTACCTCCTGACCCTCGCGCCCACGACCGGTTTCTGGGACGCCTCGGAGTACGTGACGACGGCCCACATCCTCGGACTCCCCCACCCGCCGGGGAACCCGCTCTTCGTCGTCGTCGGCCGCACGTGGGACGTGCTGACGGCGTTCACCGGCCTCCCCGTCGCGCTCAGGATCAACGCGCTCGGCGCCACGCTCTCCGCGGGGGCGAGCTTCTTCTGGTTCCTGGCCGTCGTCCGCATCGTCGGGCGCTTCCGCGAGGACCGCCGGGAGGTGCTCGTCGCCGCCATCGCCGCCGTGTGGATCGGGGCCACCGCCTTCACCGTGTGGACCCAGTCGAACCTCAACGAGAAGGTCTACCCCCTCTCGATGTTCGTCGTGGCCCTCGTGAGCTATCTCGCCATGGTCTGGATGGAGCAGGCGGACACGGCGCGCGGGAACCGCCTCCTCCTGCTGATCGCGCTCGTCCTCGGCTTGGGGTGGGCGAACCACACCATGTCGATGCTCCCGGGGCTGGCGCTGGCCGCGTTCGCGCTCGTGCACCGCTGGCGGGCCGTGCTGAACCCGCGCGTCCTGGCGCTCGGCGCGGTGCTGCTCGCCGTGGGCTACTCCATGCAGTTCCTCTTCGTCCCCATCCGCTCGGCGCAGAATCCGATCATCGACGAGGCGGACCCCGAGTGTCCCTCGCTCGTCTCGGCCGTCACCCCGCGGCGGATCGACGATTTCTACGGGCAGAGCAAGCTCGCCGTGGCGTGCGAGGCGCTCGCCCTGTCGCTGATCCGCGACCAGTACAAGCCGACGCCGATCACCCAGCGCCAGGCCCCGCTCTCGGCGCAGATGGCGAACTACTGGCAGTACTTCGACTGGCAGTGGGCGAGGTCACTGCCGCCCGGCGGCCGGCTCGCTGCGAGCATCCTCTTCCTCTTCCTCGCCCTGGTCGGCCTCTGGACCCACCTGCGCAAGGACCGGAAGACCTTCGTCTACGGGGGCACGCTCCTCTTCACCGTCACGCTGCTGCTCGTCTACTACCTCAACTTCAAGTACGGCTACTCGCTGTACTGGGAGGAGGCGCCGAACATCGCCGCCCACGAAGTCCGCGAGCGGGACTACTTCTTCATCATCGGCTTCCAGTTGTGGGGCATCTACGCCGGGCTGGGGCTCGCCGCCCTGTGGAGGCGCCGGAAGGCGGCGCCGCTCCTCGCGCTCGGCCTCATCCCCTTCCTCTTCAACTTCGGCCAGGCCGACCGCACGGGGGACCGCGCCGCGCGCAACCTGGCGTACAACATGCTGCAGTCCGTCGAGCCGTACGCCGTGCTGTTCACCTACGGCGACAACGACACCTTCCCGCTCTGGTATCTGCAGGAGGTGGAGGGGCTCCGGCGCGACGTGACCGTCATCGTCCAGTCGTACCTGGGGACGGACTGGTACCACAAGCAGTTGCGGCGGCTGACCGAGCCGTGCGGGCCGGGCGAGTCGCCGGAGGAGTCTCCGACGACGGTCGTGTGCCAGCGGCCGTTCGACCCGGAGACGGCGGCGGATCTGTACGCGGAACTGGACGTGACGCCGCCCGCGCGCTCGGCCATCCCCCCGCCGGGCGCGGGAATCGACGACCTCACGCGCCCGCTGTCCGTGCCGGAGGACTCGACCTATGACCTCACGGAACGGATCTCGGGGACGGTGCGCGGCGGCGACGTGGTGCCGCCCGCGGACATCCGGGTGTTCCAGATCGCGCGGCAGGCGCTCGGGGACCGGCCGGTCTACTTCGCGGCGACGGCCGGGGCCGTGTGGGACCGGTGGCAGCTTCAGCCGCACCTCGTCCGGCAGGGACTCGCCTTCAAGCTCGTGGACGGGCCGCTCGAGGCATCCGGGGCGCTCGTCGACCTGAGCGAGTACCTGGCGGGCTCGGCGTTCCCGGCGTGGCACGACCGCGTGCGCACCGGGGAACTGCTGGAAGAGATGTTCCTCGTCGACGACATCCTGGCCTGGGACGAGTGGCCGGATCCCTCCACGAGGTCGAGCCTCCCCGGCGTGTACTACATGGCGCACGCCTTCCAGGGGATTTCCGAGGAGTTGCGCGGCGATCCGGACGCCGCGGAATGGGCCTACCGGCGCGCGAACCACTTCGCGCGGCTCGCCGACTCCGACTGACCGCCGCTACATGGGGCGGATGGCGCCCAGCAGGGTGGCGATCAGGATCAGAACGCCGTTGATCGAGGCCACGATCGCGTTCGTCTTCCGGAACTTCACGAACGACGCGCTTTCCTCCCCCGCGTTGGCCGAGGCTTCCGCGGCGCGCGCGAGGCGTCCCGAGTTCGGGATCTGGACCGCGACCGCGAGCACGAAGGCGCTGAGCCCCAGCACCTGCATCAGAAACTGCCAGTGCGGCGTGAGCCGGAAGACGCCGTAGCCGCCGAGGCCGGCGAGTCCGAAGCCGGAGATCGTGGTCAGCAGCATGCCGATGAGCCCGGGGCCCCTGAGCAGCCGGTGGCCGGCGCGATAGATGAACGCGATCACGTTCCGGTCGCCCGTCTTGTTGGCCCGGACGCCGAGGATCGCGAGCGAGAAGGTGACGCCGAACCAAAGCGCCAGCCCGATCAGATGCAGAAAGAGCATCACTCCACGCATGTCCATGCGCGCAAAGTCCGGGCGGCGTACACGCGGGTCAAGAGACCGCGCCCGGAATCGCCGTCGCCGGAGCGCGATTGACGCGGGGCGGGGCCCGGCGGCAACGTCCGGCATGAGCACGATCGCGCAGACGCAACGGACCCCGCTCCCCGCCGCGCTCGAGAACGAACTCGAACGGGCGTTCGGCGACCGCTTCACGACGGCCGAGGCGATGCGGCAACAGCATGGCGAGGGCGAGTCGTTCCACGCCAACGAACCCCCCGACGCGGTTGTCTTCCCCGAGTCGACCGCCGAGGTGTCCGCGGTCGTCCGCGCCTGCCACCGGCACGACGTTCCCATCATCGGATTCGGGGCCGGCACGTCGCTGGAAGGGCATGTCGCCGCCCTGCGCGGCGGGGTGACGAT
The DNA here is from genome assembly GCA_026705295.1 of Candidatus Palauibacter australiensis. Lineage (NCBI taxonomy): Bacteria > Pseudomonadati > Gemmatimonadota > Gemmatimonadia > Candidatus Palauibacterales > Candidatus Palauibacteraceae > Candidatus Palauibacter > Candidatus Palauibacter australiensis. The sequence continues at coordinate 9,020 of JAPPBA010000084.1, read as the reverse complement.
CGCGACGAGCGGCCTCGCGCGCCTCATCGAACTCAACCCCGAGGACATGGACTGCCGCGTCGAGGCGGGGATGACGCGCAAGGCGCTGGAGCAGCACCTGAAGGGGACGGGCCTCTTCTTCCCCATCGACCCCGGCGCCGACGCGAGCCTGGGCGGGATGGCCGCCACCGGCGCTTCCGGGACGACCACGGTCCGCTACGGCACGATGCGCGAGAACGTGCTCGGCCTCACCGTCGTGCTCCCGGACGGGACCGTGATCCGCACCGGGGGGCGCGCCCGCAAATCGTCCGCCGGCTACGACCTCACGCGGCTCTTCCTCGGCTCCGAGGGCACGATCGGGATCATCACGGAGGTTCTGCTGCGGCTGCACGGGATCCCGGAGGCGATCGCCTCGGCGGTGTGTTCCTTCCCGACGCTGGCCGACGCGGTGGACGCCGTGATCTACACGATCCAGAGCGGGGTGCCGGTCGCGCGCGTCGAACTCCTCGACGACGTGCAGATGGACGCGGTGAACCGGTATTCCGACTTCGACTACCCGGTGCGTCCCACGCTCTTCTTCGAGTTCCACGGGACCGCCGCCGGCGTCGAGGAGCAGTCGACCGAGGTGGGCCTCATCGCGAAGGAACTCGGCGGGACGGACTTCGAGTGGGCCACGCGGGCCGAGGAACGATCGCGGCTGTGGGCAGCCCGGCACGAGGCCTACTACGCGTCGCTCGCCCTCCGTCCGGGAGCCCGGGGGTGGGCGACGGACGTCTGCGTCCCGATCTCCTCGCTCGCCGACTGCCTCCTGAAGACCCGCGAAGACATCGACGCGGAGGGCCTCCTGGCGCCGATCGTCGCGCACGCGGGAGACGGCAACTTCCACGTCCTCTTCATCATCGATCCGGAGGATGAGGAGGAGATGGCGCGCGCGAAGCGGGTGAACGCGCGCATGATCGAGCAGGCGATCTCGGTCGGGGGCACCTGCACCGGCGAGCACGGGGTCGGCTACGGCAAGGTCCCCTACATGCGGGCGCAGCACGGAGACGCGGTCGACGCCATGCGTTCGATCAAGCAGGCGCTCGACCCGAAGGGCCTCATGAACCCCGGAAAGGTGGTCGCATGACGCTCGACAACCGTGGCGCCCGCCTGCCGGCCTCGGCGCTCGCAACCGCGTGGCTGGCGGTCCTCGTCTTCGCGGCGTGCGCGTCTCCCGAGAGTTCCCCCGGAAGCGGGGACGCGGCCACGGGAGAGGGAGAGGTCGCGGACCTCGTCATCCTCGGCGGCCGGGTCATGGATCCGGAGACGCGACTCGACGCCGTGCGGGACGTCGCGGTCGCCGGCGGACGCGTCACGGCCATCGCCGAAGGGGGCGTCGCGGGCCGGGACACGATCGACGCCGCCGGCCTCGTCGTCGCGCCCGGCTTCGTCGACCTGCACGCGCACGGACAGGACACGGTGAGCGCGAAGCTCCAGGCGCTGGACGGCGTGACGACGGCCCTCGAGATGGAACTCGGCGTGTACCCCGTGGCCGAATGGGTCGCCTCCCGGGAGGGGACGGCGCCCATCCACTTCGGCGCGACGGTGAGCCACCCGGGCGCGCGCACGAAGCTGCTCGCGGGCTTCGACGTCGGCCACTCGGTGATGACGCCGCCGGGCGAAGCCAGCCCCTTCGAGTTCGACGCGGTCTACGGGTCGATCGACGACGACCAGGTCCTCGAACTGAACGGGCTCATCGCCGCGGGTCTGGAGGAGGGCGGGCTCGGGATCGGGTTCGGCATCACGTACACGCCGGGCGCCTCGCGGACGGAGATCTACCGCGTCTTCCAGCTCGCGGCCGCGCAGGGGGCGCCGGCCTACGTGCACATCCGGGGCGAGAACTCGGGCGGCACGCTGGGGGCCTTCCAGGAGGTGATCGCGAACGCGCTCTCGACCGGGGCATCGCTCCACATCGTCCACATGAACTCGAGCGCCGACGAGATGGCGCGCATGACGCTGGAGATGATCCGAGGCGCGCGCGAACGCGGTGTCGACATCACGACGGAGTCCTATCCCTATACCGCGGGCTCGACGCGGATCGAATCGGCCCTGTTCGACCCGTGGGAGGGCCGCTCCGACGAGGAATACGGCCGCCTGCAGTGGTCGGGCACGCCGGAACGGCTGAACGCGGGGAGCTTCCGGCGCTACCGGGACCTGGGCGGCTGGGTCGTGATCCACGGGAGGAGCGAGGAGACGAACGAGTGGATCGTCGCGCAGCCCGACGTGATCGTGGCGAGCGACGGGATCCCCTACCTGTACCAGGCGATCCACCCGCGCGGCGCCGGCACCTATTCGCGGGTGCTCGGCTACTACGTGCGCGAGCGCGGGGCGCTGAGCCTCATGGACGCGCTCGCGAAGATGACGATCCTGCCGGCCCAGCGGGTCGAGGGCTTCGCCCCGGTCATGGCCCGGAAGGGAAGGGTCCAGGTCGGCGCCGACGCGGACATCGTCGTGTTCGATCCCGAGACGATCATCGACCGCGCCACCTACGCCGACCCGGCGGCCCCCTCAGAGGGCGTCCGCTACCTCCTGGTCGAGGGCACGCCCGTCGTCCGCGACGGCGAACTCATCCCCGGCGTCTACCCCGGCCGCCCCATCCTGAGCGGCACCCCTTAGCCCCTCCTAGAGTTGGGCGAGGGATCTCAGTTCGTTGACGAGGGCGGACCGGGTCTTCGCGTTGCGGCACAGGACGAGGATCGTGTCATCTCCCGCCACCGTCGCCAGGACGCCATCGAGATCCGCCTCGTCGAGGGCGATCGCGACGGCGTTGGCGCAGCCGCTCAGGGTGCGAATGGCGAATAGCGCGTTGCCGGGGCCGATGTCCAGCGCCAGTTCGCTCAGCGTCGCCGCCAGCATGCGCTGGGGGCAGGGCGGCGTCGTGTCCCGCCCCGGGCGGTGATACCGGGGTCCGCCGGCGTCGGACCGCTTCACGATGCCGAGGCGCTGGAAGTCCCGTGACAGCGTCGTCTGGGTGGTCGAGATCCCCTCGCGCGCAAGCGCCGCCACGAGTTCGATCTGGCTCCGGATCGGCCGGGTGTCGATGATATGAAGGATCGCCCGCTCGCGGGTCCTGCGGCGGTCGGGCGTCATGCGAGCACCGCGTCCAGCAGACGTTCCTCCAGGTGGGCACGCCGGATCGGCGGGTCGCCGCGCCCGTCGAGCCAGGCCTCGAGCGCCGTCACCTCGCGGTCGACCTCCTGCAACTGCTCCAGCACGCGTCCCGGCGCCGGCCCGCCGGGCGAACCGTGCGCGGCGACGGCGGCGTCCGGGCGCAGCACATCGTGCACGTCGTCACCCGCAGACGGACAGCACGCCCTCAGCGTCTCGAGGTCCAGATCCCACAGCTCCACGCCGCGTTCTTCAGCCATCCGTACCGCCTCTCCCGCCTGATGGTGCGCCCTCCGAAACGGGACGCCGCGGCGGACGAGATGGTCGGCGAGCTCGGTGGCGGTCAGCATCCCACCCGCGAGCGCGGCTTCCATCGCGTCCGCCCTGTAGTTAACACCCCGCGCCACCGCAATCGCTGCCGCGAGGGACCAATCCGCCGTGTCGAGCGTGTCGAACAGGCGTTCCTTGTCTTCCTGAAAGTCGCTGTTGAAGGTGAGCGGAAGCCCCTTCACCAGCGCGAGCAGCGCCGCCACGTTCCCGATCGCCCGGGCCGACTTGCCGCGCAGGATCTCGGCCGCCTCGGGGTTCTTCTTCTGCGGCATGATGCTGCTGCCCTGCGCCACGGAGTCGTCGAGTTCGATGAACCCGAACTCCCGCGTGGACCAGAGCACGATTTCGTCCGCCCAGCGCGACAGGTGTACCGAGAGCATGGCGCACGCGTAGGCCGCGTCGAGCACGTAGTCGCGGTCGCCGACGATGTGCATGCTGTTGGCGAAGGTACGGTCGAGCCCGAGCAGGGTGGCGCTGCGGGCCGGATCGATCGGGAACGAGGTGCCGGCCAGCGCCCCGGCGCCGAGCGGCGACACGCCCGCGAGCCGGTGCGCCGCCCGGAGCCGTTCCGCGTCCGCGGCGAGCGCGGCCACGTGGGCGAGCAGATGGTGCGCGAGGCTCACGGGCTGCCCCCGCTGCAGGTGCGTATAGCCGGGCAGGAAGGTCTCGCGGAAGGTGGCCGCCTGGCCGCTGAGCACGCGCTGCAGCCCGGCGACGCCGGAGAGGATGTCCTCGAGGCGCTCCCGCACGTACAGCCGCAGCGCGACCGCCGTCTGGTCGTTCCGGCTCCGTGCCGTGTGGAGCCGCTGGCCGGCGTCCCCCACGCGCTCGACGAGTGTGCGTTCGATCCACGTGTGCACGTCCTCGTCCGGACCTTCGACCACGAGTTCGCCGGTCTCCACCTCCCGCAGGATCTCCGACAGCCCGGACAGGATCAGGTCGCTGTCGCTCCGGTTGAGGATCTCCGTCTCGCGCAGCATGCGGGCGTGCGCGAGGCTCGCGAGGAGGTCGTGCCGGACCAGCCGGCGGTCGAACGGCAGCGAGTTCGTGAACTCCTGGATCGCCGGATGCACAGGCACCGCGAAGCGCCCGCCCCACAGCGCGTTGTCCGGCCGCGCATTGTCCGGCATCAGAACGCCTCATCCGGCATGGGACGGTTCAGCCTGAGCCGGACGCCACCGCCCGCCCGGGCCGCCGCGTCGGCTTCGACGCACCTCGCAGGGTCTCCACGGAGGCGGTCGCGGCCCAGTCCCGGCCGTCGTCCGCCGCCGCCGCCCGCACCCGCGCGGCGAGACTCGAGGGGAGGCCCCACAGGCGGACGAACCCGCCCGCGTCGGCCTGGTCGTAGACCGAGTCCTCCTCGAACGTGGCGAGATCTTCCCGGTACAGCGAGAAGCGGGACGTGCGCGCCACGGGCATCGCGGAACCCTTGAACAGCCGCACGGTGACGTCCCCGGTCGACATGGCGTGCGCCTCGTCGAGGAACGCGTCGAAGGCGGCCCGCAGCGGCGAGAACCAGAGACCCTGGTAGACGAGTTCGCCATACCGGTCGGCGATGCCGCGCTTGAAGCCCGCCGTGTCCCGGTCGAGCGTCAGCGCCTCCAGGTCCGCGAGCGCGGCGAGCAGGACGGTCCCGGCCGGCGTCTCGTAGACCCCGCGGCTCTTCATGCCGACGAGCCGGTTCTCCACGAGGTCGACGCGCCCCACGCCGTGGGTCCCGGCCGTCTCGTTCAGCCGCTGAACGAGCGCCACCGGCGCGAGTGCTTCGCCGTCGAGCGCCACCGGGACGCCGCGCTCGAACGAGATCGTGACGTCCTCCGGCGTGTCCGGCGCCTCTGCCGGGTCGACCGTCAGTTCTCGCAACTCGTCCGGCGTCGCGGCGGTCGGATCCTCGAGGATGCCGCCCTCGAACGAGGTGTGCCACAGGTTACGGTCGATGCTGTAGAGCTTCCGGGGGCTCCCCGGCACCGGGATATCGCGCTTTGCCGCATAGGCGAAGGCGTCCTCACGCGACGTGACCTCCCACTCGCGCCAGGGGGCGATGACGGTCAGGTCCGGGGCGAGCGCCTGGTAGGCGAGTTCGAAGCGCACCTGGTCGTTGCCCTTCCCGGTGCAGCCGTGCGCGACGGCGTCGCAGTCGAACTCCCGCGCGACCTCGACCTGGGCGGCCGCGATCACGGGCCGGGCGAGGGACGTCCCGAGCAGGTAGCGGCCCTCGTACACGGCCCCCGCCCTGAGCGCCGGGAACGCGCACTCGGTGAGGAACCGCTCGCGGAGGTCGACGACGCGGCAGGCGATGGCCCCCGTCGCGAGCGCCTTCTCGCGGATCTCGTCGAAGTCTTCCCGCTGTCCGACGTCCACCACGGCCGCGACCACTTCGCAGTCGTAGTTCTCCTTCAACCAGGTGACCATCACCGATGTATCGAGGCCGCCGGAGTACGCCAGGGCGACCCGCTTCACGTTCTTCTTCGTGCGTGTATTCATGCGTCGATCCTGAAATGGCAGGTGGAGGCAATCGTTCAAGAGGTGAAAAAATATACAGGATGGTGAATAAATATGCAACAGGGGGCGCGGAACGGGTTGGCAGAAGGTCGGCAGGGGGTCAGCGGAGGGTCAGCGGAACGGGTCAGTGCGGGCGATACGCCTCCACCCGGTCCGGATCCGTCTCCAGGCGCGGCCCGCCGATGAGGTCGACGCAGTCGGGCACTGCCGCGAAGACCGCGTCCAGACATTCGGCCACGGCCTTGGGCGACCCCGGGAGGGTGATGATCAGCGCCGAACCGCGCACCCCCGCCGTCTGGCGCGAGAGGATCGCGGTCGGCACGTGGGGCCGGGAGACCGCACGCATGGCTTCGCCGAAGCCGGCGAGTTCCTTCTCCAGCACTGCGGCGGTCGCCTCCGGCGTGACGTCGCGCGGGGCGGGACCCGTGCCCCCGGTGGCGATGACGAGGCAACATCCGACCGTGTCGACCAGTTCGACCAGCGTCGCCTGGATCAGCTCCTCCTCGTCCGGGATGACGCGCGCGTCCGCCTCCCAGGGCGAGGTGAGGACTTCAGTGAGATACGCCTTGACCGCCGGACCGCCCCGGTCTTCGTATTCTCCCCGGGCGGCGCGGTCCGAAACCGAGACGATGCCGATCCGCGCGACGACGGCGCCTGGCCCTGTCGATGAATTGTCCATGGCCCGAATATGGGCCGCCGCACCCGTTTTTCACTAGGTTGGGCGGCTCGCGGAACCGATTGGACGCCAAGACCCCGGTAAGGTTGACGAACATATGACGAAGATACTCGACGTGGCCCCGCTGGCCGACGTGCAGGCTCATCCCGACACGCGCAGGGTGCCGATCAGTCGGGTGGGCGTACAGAACGTCCGCTTTCCCATCTCGGTGCGGGACCGCCGGAAGACGGCCCAGCACACGATCGCCAACATCGACATGTCCGTGGACCTTCCCCACGACTTCAAGGGAACCCACATGAGCCGCTTCATGGAGATCCTCAATTCGTACGATGACGAGATCTCGGTGGAAGCGCTGCCCGCCATCCTGCGCACGATGCGTGAGCGTCTCCATGCCGAGACCGCCCACCTCGGCATCTCCTTCCCCTACTTCGTGGAGAAGGAAGCGCCCGTGACCGGCGCGGTGGGCCTGCTGTCGTACGACTGCGCCTTCGACGCCTCCAGCGGAGCGGAGGACGACTTCATCCTCACGGTCAAGATTCCCGTGACCACGCTGTGTCCCTGTTCCCGGGAGATCAGCGCGCGCGGGGCGCACAACCAGCGCAGCATCGTCACCGTCAAGACGCGCTTCACGGGGCGGCTCTGGATCGAGGACATCGTGGCGCTGGTGGACGCATCGGCCTCGTGCGAGCTCTATCCGGTGCTGAAGCGGGCCGACGAGAAGTGGGTCACGGAGCACGCGTACGACAATCCGCGCTTCGTCGAGGACCTGGTCCGGGAGGTCACGCTCCGCCTCCGCGCCCTGCGCCAGGTGACCTGGTTCAGCGTCCACGTCGTCAACTTCGAGTCGATCCACGAGCACGACGCATACGCGCAGGTCGAGGAGCCCGCCCGCGCTTCGAGCTGAGCGCCCCCCGGCGTGGTACGCTGGCGGCCCGGTTACGGGCGGCTAGACCCGCACGGCCAGCCCGTCGTGGAGGGCGGTGCGGTAGGCCTTGAACGCCGGCACGAAGCCCATCAGGAATCCGGCCGTCACCACGGCGCCGAGAAGGAGCAACTCGATGGGGCCGGGCGGCCGGATCGGGATGAAGAGCCCCACCTGCGCCTCGACAATCGACTGACCGGCCGCGAGCAGCCCGTACACGAGTGCGAGTCCCGCCAGCGCCCCCGCCGCGGACAGGCACACGGACTCGAGCACCAACAGGGCGACGATCCGGTTCGGTCCGGCTCCGACGGCGCGCAGGATCGCCATCTCCCGCCGCCGCTCGTTGAGCGATGTGTAGAGCGAGACCAGCATCCCCAGCAGCCCCACCAGGACCACGAAGATGGCCACCAGGCGGAGGCCGGTCTCGGCGTAGCCCAGGCCCTGCCACATCTCGTTCAGGGCGACTCCGGGGAGCACGGCCATCATCGGCTCGTCCTCGAAGTCGTTGATCTCGCGCTGCAACTGGAGCACGTCGCGGCGGTCGGTCGTGCCCACGAAGAACGAGGTCACCTGCGTGACTTCGACATCCTCAATCGAGATGTCCTCCGCATGGACGTGCCCGTCGTCCGCGGGGGCCGGCTCGGCCTCGTCGTCATGGGCGTGCTCATCTTCGTCGTGGGCGTGGCCGTCGTCTTCGTCGTGGGCGTGGTCGTCTTCGTCGTGGGCTGCCTCGGCCTCGTCGTCGTGGGCGTGGCCGTCGTCCGCGGGGGCCGCTTCCGCCTCGTCGTCGTGGGCGTGGCCGTCGTCCGCGGGGGCTGCCTCGGCCTCGTCGTCATGGGCGTGGCCGTCGTCCGCGGGGGTCGTCTCGGCCTCGTCGTCGTGGACGTGCCCGTCGTCCGACGCCGGCGGCGCGCCGTCCTCCCAGTGGATGGCCTCCATGCCCTCCAGGGTCACGTAGAGGGCGCGGTCAACGGGGGTGAACGTCTTGTCGAGGATGCCCACGACGGTGAAGGGCATGTGGTCGTGGCTCACGAAGCCCATCTCGTCGAGCCCGTGCGTCACCGAGATCTCGTCCCCCATCGCGTAGTTCAGCTCAGCCGCCACGTCGGCGCCCAGCGTCACGTCGAACAGGTCCGCGTTCGCCCGCCCCTCCGCCAGCGCGATTTCCTGACCTCCGCGGTAGCGATAGTGGCGATAGAAGTCCTCGTTCGTGCCGATGACCCGGAATCCCCGGTGGCTGTCCCCCAGGCCATAGGGGATGGTCCACTCGATCGCGGGGTGCTCCGCCCACTGCTGGTAGGCCTCCCACGAAACGTTCTCCGTCGGCGCTCCCATGCCGAAGACCGAATACAACAGCAACTGGATCGTGCCGCCCTTGGTGCCCACGATCAGATCGGTCTGGCTGATCGTGTTGGAGAAGCTTTCGCGCATGCCCACGCGCACGTTCTCGACGCCGATCAGGAG
>JAPPBA010000083.1 GCA_026705295.1 Candidatus Palauibacter australiensis | reverse complement strand
AGACCGGATACGAGCACACCACGCCCGTCACCCCCGAGGCGGTCGCCGCCTTGGAGGAGGCGCGGCGGCGGAACCCGGCGACGGGCGACGCACCGGTCCTGCCCTCGCCGAAGGATCCCTCGTCGAGCGTGGCCACTTGGGTGGCCCGAGGTTGGTGGGACAGGGCCGAACGGCTCGCGGGGCTGGAGCCGAAGCGTGGGCGCGGTTGGCACTCGTTGAGGCGCAAGTTCGCGTCGGATCTCATGGACCAGCCCCTCAAGGTGCTCTGCGAGCTGGGCGGCTGGAAGACGGCCAAGACCGTTCTCCAGTGTTACCAGAGAGCCGACGAGGGACAGCTCAGGACCGCGCTCGCAAACCGCCGCCGAGTGCGGACCTGATCCCGTTCGGCGGGAACCGAAGGGCGGGAATCAGACCCGCAAATCCCGTAAGCTCAATGATCGCAACAGATCCGAAATCGAAATCGGGCGTTGGATCAGCGTGCGGGAGTTCGACCGCGCGATCGAGGACCTGTCTCACGCCGCCGACCTCGTGCGAGGCGAGCCGGACGACGTCGAGCCGGACGGCCAGCCCAACGCCCGCGGCATCCCGACGAGCACGCTGCAGTCCAACATCCACTACCACTTGGCGCTGGCCCGTTACCTGCAGGGCGACTTCGAGGGGGCGCTGCCCTCCTACGAGGCCTACGTGGCGGTGACGACGAACCCCGACCAGCTCGTGGCCATCTCGCACTGGTGGTACATGGCGCTCCGGCGCCTGGGCCGCGACGGCGAGGCGGCGGCCGTCCTCGAACCGGTGAGGGCGGATCTCGATGTCATCGAGAACACCAGCTACCACCGGCTCCTCCTCATGTACAAGGGGGAGCTCGATGCCGATGAGCTGTGGGATCCCGAGAGCGGAGATCCGGCGGGCGTGGCGGTGGCGTACGGCGTCGCGACCTGGCACCTCTATAACGGCCGCGAGGCCCAGGCGGCGGAGATGTACCGCCGCATTCTCGAGGGTTCCGGCTGGGCGGGGTTCGGCTACATCGCGTCCGAGGCGGAGATCGCCCGCCTGGAGGCCGACGCGGGCGGCTGACCCGCTGCAACTTTCTCCTCACCGGCCTCGTTCCCCCCTGAAACGCGACGGTCCGCAACCTTTCGGCGGCTCGACGCGTCCTACTTCGCGAGGTTGATCAGCCCGTGGCAGGAGGTTTGCCACGGGCCGCCAGGGTTCGGGCTGCTTAAGGAAGGTCACGTTGGGATTCTCCTCGTTCCTGATAGATTCCGCCGCGCCGGTGCGCCGGCTGGCGGCGTTCATAATGCTGATGGGCCTGGCCGCTCCGCTGGCGGCGCAGGATTCGTCAAACGGTGGCGAGACATCCGCGCGGGGCGCGGCAGCCCCGGCGCTCCGGGCGGTCCGGGCCGCGGAGCCACCGCAGATCGACGGGCGACTGGACGAACCCGCCTGGGGCGGAGCGCCGGTCGCCCGCGACTTCGTCCAGTTCCGGCCCGACCCGGGCGAGCCCGCCAGCGAGCGAACCGAGGTCCGCATCCTCTATACGGACGACGCCGTCTACGTCGGCGCGCGGATGTACGACAGCGATCCCGGCGGCATCATCCGCCGGCTCGCCCGCCGCGATGAGCAGGTGACGACGGACGCCTTTCACGTCGCGTTCGACAGCTATTTCGATCACCGTACCGCGTTCCGTTTCTCCGTCAGCGTGGCGGGCGTCCAGAGCGACGGGCTGCTGTTTTCCGACACTCAGGCGGACGACGATTGGGACGCGGTGTGGGAGAGCGCGACGCGCACGGACGAGACGGGCTGGACCGCCGAGCTGCGGATTCCGCTCTCGCAACTGCGGTTCGCCGGATCCTCCGAGGACGGCGGCGGAAGCACGTGGGGCATCAACTTCCGGCGCGAGATCGCGCGCCTGGAGGAGGCAAGCGTATGGTCGCCCCTGCCGGAAGACGGCTCACGGGTCGTGTCCGCCTTTGGCACGCTGAGCGACCTTCAAGGTCTTCGGCCGCGCCGCAATCTGGAGGTACGGCCCTACGTCCTCTCTTCGGCGACGCGGGCGCCGGGCGCCGCCGCCGACCCTTTCTACACCGCCACGGCTCTGCGCCAGACGGTGGGCGGCGACCTGAAGTACGGCATCACGGAGAACCTCACGCTCGACGTCACCGTCAACCCCGACTTCGGGCAGGTCGAAGCGGATCCGTCCGTCGTGAACCTCACGGCGTTCGAGACGTTCTTTCCCGAGAAGCGGCCGTTCTTCCAGGAGGGATCCGACATCTTCGGTTTTTCCTTCGGCGGGGGCGGTGACAACAACGAGTCTCTCTTCTACAGCCGCCGCATCGGGCGGGCGCCCCAGGGGTCCGTGACGAACCCGGCCGAGTACCGCGACGTGCCGGCGGCGACGAGCATTCTCGGCGCGGCGAAGCTATCCGGGAAGACGGCGAACGGGTGGTCGATCGGATTCCTCGACGCCCTCACGTCGAACGAGATGGCGCAGTTCTCCACCCCGGGGGGGACGCTGGGCGAGCAGGTGGTCGAACCGGTGACGAACTACGCGGTGGGACGGGTCATCCGGGACTTCCGCGACGGGGAGAGCGCGGTCGGCCTCATCGCCACGGCCACGAACCGGCGCCTGGACGCCGGCGGGTCGCTCGCTTTCCTGGCGGACGAAGCGTACACCGGAGGGGTCGACTTCCGGCATCGGTTCGGGAACGGCAACTACGAGATCAGCGGCCATGTGATCGGGAGCACGGTGGGCGGGAGTCCGGAGGCGATCAAGCGCATCCAGCGTTCCTCCGTCCACTACTTCCAGAGCCCGGACTCGAGGCACGGACTGGATCCCACCCGCACGCGGCTCTCGGGCAGCACGTCGACGATCAGCTTCTCCAAGGTCGGAGGCGGCAACTGGCGGTACGGACTGTTCGGCGAGAACCGGTCGCCCGGCTTCGAGGCGAACGACCTCGGGTTCCAGCAGAACGCGGATTACCGGGTCGGGGCGGTCTGGGTGAACTACGACCAGTTCCGGCCGCAGGGGCCGTTTCGGAACTGGGGAGTGAACGCGGCGACCTGGTCCGGCTGGACGTTCCGCGGCGAACGGCAGTTCACGGGCGGCAACGTGAACGGGAACTTCCAGCTCAAGAACTTCTGGCGCGGCTTCGCCGGGTTCAATCAGGAGTGGGCGGGACTCGCCACGACGGCGCTGCGCGGAGGTCCCACGCTCTACCAGCCGAGCCAGTGGAGCAGTTGGGGCGGGATGTTCACGGACTCCCGCAAGCCCGTGCAGCTGGGTGCCGTCTTCAACGCCGGAGGGGAGTACAGCACCCCGACCCGCCGCTTGGGCGTATCGCCGAACGTAATACTCCAGCCGTCGAGCCGTCTCCAGCTCAACATCGGCCCGAGCGTGCAGTGGAACGATCGGGCGTGGCAGTTCGTGTCGCGGCCCGACGCCCCCGACGGGACGCACTACGTGTTCGCGCGCCTGAGCCAGCAGACGGTCTCGATCACGACGCGCCTGAACTACACCTTCAGCCCCGACCTTTCGCTTCAGTTCTACGCTCAGCCCTTCGTGAGCGCGGGGAGCTACGACCGTTTCATGGAGGTTGATGATCCACGGGCGTCCGATTTCTCGGATCGCTTCCGGACATACGGCGAGAACGAGATCCGGCGGTTGGAGGCGAACGGCTTCGGGCTCTACCAGGTCGACGCCAACCGGGACGGGAGGGCGGACTTCGGCTTTGCGGATCCCGATTTCAACGTGAAGTCCTTCCGCTCCAACCTGGTCCTGCGCTGGCAGTACCGGCCCGGATCGACCGTGTTTCTCGTCTGGAGCCGCGACCAGCAGGCGTTCCGCAACGACGGTTCGTTCCGCCTCGGCGAGGATTTGACGGACCTCGCGCGGATTCCCTCCACCAATATCTTCCTCGTGAAGTTCGAGCACTGGCTCGGACTCTAATCCGGTGTGGCGGGAGCGACGCCGTTCCCGCCACAGTCCGCGGGCGGTTCAGAGCGTCTAGCGCGGTGAGGAGCGGTGACCGGTTACATCTTCGTGGCACTTGCCGTGATGGTGGCGGTGGCCGGCTGGCGTGTGCGGCGACGGCTGCGCCACACGACCCGGAGCGGCGTCACGGACGAGATCGTGCGGCGCATCGAGACGGTCGGGCGGGTGGACGCGGAGGACGTCGAACCGGTGGACCTCGAACTGGCGAGGGCCGAGGAGGACGAATTCTGGGCCCAGACGTGGGACGAGCCCGAAGAGAACTGGTAAGAGGACTGACGGTAATTCGATGAGGAACACGGCACGGGACTCCGGTACGATCCGCATCGGGATGGTGGCGGCGGCCCTGGCGGCGATGGGGCTGTCGGCGGCCACGGTCCGCGTGGCGGAGGCGCAGGAGGCGCCACGGGTTTCGTTCGGGCCGGCGGCCGCGGCCTTCGCGGACGGTCTCGGCTCCATGCGGGGCGTGCGCGAACTTGAGGACGGGCGCGTACTCATCGCGGACGGCTTCGGCGCCACGGTCATCGCGTGGACGCCCGGGGGCCGCGCGGACACGCTGACGAACACGGGTCAGGGTCCGCAGGAGTATCGGACGCCGGATGGCCTCTTCCCCCTTCCGGAGGGAGCGACGCTCCTCGTCGATCTCGGCAATGCCCGGCTCACACGCATCGAAGCGGATCTCAGCTTCGGAGAGACCTGGCCCATCGCTCAGGGTGCGCCGAATACCGGGATGACGATGATGATCCCGGTGGGGACCGACCGCGAAGGCGGGATCTACTTTCAGCGGCGACTCGACGGGATGGCGGGCACGTCGGATTCGGCCGCCGTGGCGCGCTTCGATCCGGCGACGGGCGAGATCTCCGAGGTCGGACGGGTGCGGCTTGCGGCGCAGACGCGGGTCGAGTCGGGGGATGCCAACAACCGCAGCGTGAACATCCGGCCCGTGCCGTTCTCCAACCAGGACGCGTGGAACGTGGCCTGGGACGGCCGGGTGGCGGTCGCGCGAGCGGACGGATACCGGCTGGAGTGGCTGGATCGCGCGGGCGGGGTCACGCGGGGGCCCGAGATCCCCTACGAACCGGTGCGGGTTCGGCGGGCGGACCAGGAGGAGTGGCTCGAGGAGCTCGGGGGAGGTCTGCGTGTCGAGGCCACGGACGACGGGAGCGGGATGCGGATGTCCATGAGCCGCGCCCCTTCGGGCGCGGGCAATGCGGATCCCTCCGATTTCGAGTGGCCCGATGCGAAGCCGGTCATTCCGGCCGGGGCGGTTGCGGTCGATGCGGAAGGGCGGGCGTGGGTCCGGCGTCATGTGCCGGCGGGGGAAGCGCACCGGTACGACGTGTTCGACGGCGGCGGGAAGCGCGTCGCGCAGGTGGAACTGCCCGAGGATCGGCGGCTCGTCGCCTTCGGAGCCGCAAGCGCCTACCTGGTCCGAAGCGACGAACTCGGTTTCGCCTGGCTTGAGAAGTATTCGATGCCCGCGCTGCCCGGGACGCGCTGACGCGGGCCGGATATCACCGACCTCGAACAAGGGCGGCGGCGCGACTCAGCGCTGGCGCTGTCTCATCAGGTCCGGATCCGGCGGCAGCAGCGTCGCATCTTCTGCCGGAACGAAGTCGGCGGAGCCGGTGAGAGGAATCGGGGGGACCCACACCTCCGTGTCCGGCTGGAACGCCGCCCAGGCGAACCAGAACGCGTGGTACGCCTCGGGATGAGCTTCGAGCTTTTCGCCCTCCAGCGGTCCATCCACGGCCTCGCCCCCGAAATTCCACACGCTCCCCGTCTCCACGTCCTGCCGGCGACCATCGACGACCTCGAACGTGAGCGGCCGCCCGTTGGCTCGAGCCCGGTAGATCCGCGCGCTCTGCGCGCGAGAGTTCCAGAACGCGACGACCGGCTCTCCGCCAGCCTTGGCGCTCGCGGCCCAAACGAACGTGTTCTGACCTTCCTGGTCCCGGGCCGCGACTTCTCTGAGGTCGCCGATGGCGAACGCGACGCCGCCGGTTCCCGACGGAACGCCGACCACGCGCTCCTTCGGCTTTCGGCGTGGATCGATCGGAGCGGACGTCGGATAGAAGAGTGACGCGTTGTCCGGGTCTCGATAGTTCCCGTACGGGTAGAGCGTGTAGAGGAAGTCGTGCCCCGTCGCGCGTGTCGCGACCCAGGTGTCCAGAAAGACCTGGAGCCAAGCCCCATACAGCATCAACTCGTACGGCACGCGCGTCAGGCTGCTGCCGTCCCGTGGGCCGCATGTGGCGGAGCGCGTCAATTGGGGGTAGAGCGTCCCGGAGCCGTCGTCCATCACGAGGTTGTTGTCGAGAACGTAGTTGGATACCGCGAAATCGGGCGTGTCGCTCCGCCTCGGATCGAAGACGCTGACCGACCCCGTAAGCGGCGAATAGGTGATCGTGAGCCGCTCTCCCGTCGCGTTCGAATCGGCCGCGTCGACTTCGGCCTGCAGGTTCAGAACCTCGTGGTACCAGAGGAGCTTCAGCGGTATGGCGAGGGGCTGGCCGTTGAATTCGAGCCCGATCACCATGTCGCTGCGATTTACGTAACCGACGTGGGGCGCGATGAGCCGCGTGGCGACATCCGGATTCGTGAGCGCCGGAATACCCGAGCGCTCGGCGCCGGCGTCCGTGAAGTTCGTGAGCGGGAGCGAGCAATTCGAGAACCCGGTCAACGGGCCGAAGCTCTCTCCGGAGCATGCGGCGAGCCCCACGGCGCACAGCACCACGGCGACACGACGCCCCACCGCTCTCGGCGCTGACGCAGGGTTTCTCCACGGACTGCTAGCAGCATTCATCCGGCGCCCCGCACCTGTCATGCTCCGTCACCGTCGGACGCGAGAGTGCCCGACGGTGCTTCGGACGGAAGGACCGGCGAGGCCGCCGGCCGTCGAGCTAGATGAACAAGGCCTCGTTTTCGGAGTCGACTCCCTGGATGTCGGCCTTCTGCGCCCGCACATCCTTCTGGCTGACCTGACGCTGCCCGACGACGATCATCGCGATGCTCGCGACGAGCGCCAGTGCGATCCTGAGCTTCTTCATGGCGTCCCCCCTCCTCCATCGTCCCCACACCTAACGCCGCACGTAACGCCGGATCCGGACACAGATCGCTCCCATAGTATAAGGCCTTCCTGCCGTTTAACGAACTCTCCGACCCGAAGGTGACACGCCGGGAGGGAGCGTCGGTCCCGATGACCCAGCGGTTGAGGGTCTCGCGGGCCAGCGCGAGGTCGGTCTCCGCCAGGAGTATGCCTTCCGCACCACGGGCCTCGAGGCGGACGAGGTCGGCGCGCACCCGAATGTTCACACGGACGGAATCCCGGCGCGGCACGGTATCGAGCACCACGTTCCCGGCTCCGGCGGCGGCGGAGACGTACGCGTCGATGTCGAGCGGATTGACCAGCAGGATCCGGTATTCGCGGGTCGGACCCTCGCCCGCCAGCGGCGCGGGCGGAGCGGGCGCGACAGCGCCGTCAGACGGCACGGAATCGGGCGGGACTCCGGATGAATCCTGCGGGTCGTCGGCCGGAGCGCACGCCGCCGCGAACCACGCGAGGACGGAAAGAGCGCAGCCTGACCGGCAAGGCCGCCGGTTCAGCGTACCCCCTTCGCGCGGGCCGCCAGCTCGCGGATCGCGCCGTCGTCCACCGCCCTGAAGGTCAGCGCCCGTTTCACTTCCTCCGCCTTGCGTTCCTCCGTCCAGTCCAGCTCCGGAGCTACGACCTCCGCGACGCGGCGCGCGGCCTCCGGTGTCCCGGAGCGCGTCTCATGGCCCACCCGCATCCGCCGAAAGAGAATGTCCTCC
This sequence comes from Candidatus Palauibacter australiensis, assembly GCA_026705295.1. Classification (NCBI taxonomy): domain Bacteria; kingdom Pseudomonadati; phylum Gemmatimonadota; class Gemmatimonadia; order Candidatus Palauibacterales; family Candidatus Palauibacteraceae; genus Candidatus Palauibacter; species Candidatus Palauibacter australiensis. Next base: position 2,139 of record JAPPBA010000083.1, on the reverse strand, counting down.
ACGTGAAGCGCCATCTCGCTCCGCACCGAATACACCGCTTCGGCCAGAAGGTGCGGCCTCTCCGCGACGACCCGCTCGCGAAGCCCCGGGTTTCGCTCCACCAGGTCGAGAACCCGGTTCGCTCTCGTCCCGTACGCGCGCGTGAGGCGGTCGGCGGAGGCGCGCTCGAGTCCCTGCGCGCGGGCACGCGTCCGAATCCGGGCGCGGAGCGCGTCCAGATCGCGGAACCGCGCGCCGGGGAGCGGGACCTTGTCCGTGTCGACCTTCCGAAGCGCCTTCACGCCCGCCGGCGCGAGGAACGCCTGCACGCGGTCCACCGTCGCCTCGGCCATGTGCCGGTGAGAGGTCAGCTTTCCTCCGCTCAGGGTGAAGACGCCCGGGGGACGCTGATGGACCTCGAACTCCCTCGACACGGCGCCCTCGTCGGCACCGTCCGCGGGCGGCGCGACGAGCGGCCGCAGGCCGGCCCAGGCGCTGATCACATCTTCCGGTATCAGCTTTGACGCGGGGAGAAGGCGACGGGTGGCCTCGAGCAGGTAGGCGATGTCTTCGGGGGTGGCCGCGACCTCGTGCGGCGGGCCGTCGAAGAACTCGTCCGTGGTGCCGATGAGGGTCAGGTCCTCCCGCCAGGGGAGGATGAACATCACGCGACCGTCCTGGGGCGCCTCGAAGATCAGGGCGCCGGAGTGCCCCACCCGTTCGCGCGCCACGTGGATATGCGTCCCCCGCGAGGGTCGGATGCGCACGGCGGGCGCCGCGCCATCGCCCGGGCCGGGCCCCGGCGGGCCCGCGGTGACGCGGTCGAGCAACTGCTCGGCCCAAGCGCCGGTCGCGTTGACGATCGCAAGGGCGTCGACGCCCACCTCCCGTCCGCTCTCCGCGTCTCTCACCAGCGCCCGGTGGCCCGGCCAGTCGGAGGCGTCGAGGCGTACGACCTCGGCCCGGTTGACCACGGTCGCGCCGGCCTCCACGGCCGCCACGATGGTCGTGAGAACGAGCCGTGCATCGTCGACCTGGGCGTCGAAATAGCGCGCGCCCCCGAGCAGCCCCTCGGCGCGCAGCCCCGGTTCGCGGGCGAGCATGGCCTCGGCGTCGAGCATCTGATGGCGTTCGATGTTCCGGAACAGCGAGAGCGCGTCGTAGAGCCACATCCCCGCGTCCAGCTTCGTCCGGCCGATGCGCCCGTCCCGGAAGATGGGAAAGTGGAACTCCAGCGGCCGGACCAGATGGGTCGCGATGCGGAGCAGGGTCCGCCGCTCCTGGCTCGCCTCGAATACGAGGTCGAACTCGAAGTGCTCCAGGTAGCGCAGGCCGCCGTGAACGAGGCGGGAGGAACGGCTGCTCGTGCCCCACGCGAAGTCCGCGGCTTCGACGAGAGCGGTTCGAAATCCGCGGCGGGCCGCGTCGCGCGCGACGGCCGCGCCGGAGATGCCGCCTCCGATGACGAGGATGTCGTAGGCGGTTTCCGCGAGGCTCCGGAACCGCTCGGCGCGCCCCGGAGCTGTCACGGGGGTCACGGCTCGAGGACGAGCTTCCCGAAGACTCCGCCCGCCTCCAGCCGCTCGTGGGCCTCGCGCGCCCGGTCGAGCGGCCACACGTCATCGACGACCGGCGTGAGGGTGCCGTCCAGCACGAGTGCCATCACCGCCTCGAACTCGGCACGCGTCGCCATCGTGGTCCCCATGATCGATGTCTGGCTCCAGAACAGGCGCGCGATGCTGAGCGTGCCCTTCGGCCCGGTCGTCGCGCCGTACACGACCATCCTGCCCGCAGGCGCCAACGCGCGGACGCAGCCCTCCCACGTCGCCGCGCCCACGCTGTCGAGGACGAGGTCGACGCCGCGCTTCCCCGTCTCCATCCAGACGCGTCGCGAAAAATCCTCCTCGAGACGATCGATGACGAGGTCCGCTCCGAGCGCCTGCACGCGCCGGACGTTGTCGGGTCCGCTCGTGACCGCGAATACCCGCGCCCCGTGGTGTTTCGCGATCTGAATCGCGGCGGTGGAGACGCCGCCCGAGGCCCCGGTGACGAGGACCGTCTCTCCCGGCGCCAGCCGCCCTCGCGACAGGAGCCCGCGCCATGCCGTCTGGTATACGAGGGGCGCGACGGCCGCCGTCGCGAACGGGAAGCCGTCGGGGA
>JAPPBA010000082.1 GCA_026705295.1 Candidatus Palauibacter australiensis | reverse complement strand
CCAGGATGAAATCGTCTGGCTCTCGGCGAGCGAAGAGGAGGAATACTCGGTTGCGCAGGCGAACGCCGAACTCAACCCCGATGGGACGTTCGCCCGCTCGCTCGTCCTCTGCCGGCGTCGCGACGACTACCCGCTGCTCCCGCCGGACGAGATCGACTTCATGGACGTTGCGCCCGACCAGCTGGTGGCCGTGTCGCCCGCGCTCATACCGTTCCTCGAGCACGATGACGCGAACCGGGCCTTGATGGGATCGAACATGCAGCGGCAGGCCGTGCCGCTTCTCTTCCCCGAGCGCCCCCTCGTGGGCACGGGCCTCGAGGGCAAGGTGGCCCGCGACTCCGGTGCGGTCGTGCTTGCGCGCCGCGCCGGGACGGTGACACGGGTCACGGCGGACGAGGTCGAGATCGACACCGGCAAGCCCCGGCGCGCGGCCGGCGAGATTCCCCTCGCCCGCCTCACCCAGTACGACGCCTATCGCCTTCGGAAGTTCTGGCGCACGAACCAGGACACGGCGATCAACCAGAGGCCGATCGTCAGGGTCGGTGACCGCGTGGAAGCGGGCGATGTGGTCGCGGACGGCGCCGGCACGGATGGCGGCTCGCTCGCGCTCGGGCGTAACGCGCTCGTCGCTTTCATGCCCTGGTTCGGACACAATTTCGAGGACGCCATCGTGATCAGCGAGAAACTGGTCAAGGGCGATGTCTACACGTCGGTCCACATCCAGGAGCTCGAACTCCACGTCCGCGACACGAAACGGGGGATGGAGGAGATCACGCGCGAGATCCCGAACGTGGCCGAGGAAGCACTGGTCGACCTCGACGATCGCGGCATCGTCCGCATCGGCGCGGCGGTCCGGTCGGGAGACATCCTCGTGGGCAAGATCACGCCGAAGGGGGAGACCGAGCTTTCGCCCGAAGAAAAGCTGCTGACGGCGATCTTCGGGGAGAAGGCGAAGGATGTGAAGGACAGTTCGCTGCGCGTCCCGCCCGGGGTTGAGGGGACCGTGATCGACGTCAAGATTTTCTCGCGGCGAATCGACGACCCTCTGCTGGAACGGGAGCACGGCGAGCGCATCGCCGAACTGCGCGAGAGCGAGCGCGAGGAAATCGCACGGGTGATGGAAGCCCGGGACGAGGAGATCCTCGAACTGTTGCAGGGGGAGACGGTGGTCCTGTGTCTCGGCCGGGGCTCCCTCGAGCCGCTGTTCGCCGAGGGCACGAAGTTGACGAAGACGAAGCTTGGGAGCATCGACCTGGGAGAGATCGATCTCTCGACACTGAAAGTGAAGACGGAGAAGTCGAACGACCTGATCCGTCGCGTGGAAGCCGAGGCTCGCACGCGAGTCGAACGGATTCGCGAGCGTACGGAAGAGGGAATCGACAAGATCTTCCAACCCGACGAGCTGTCTCCGGGTGTCGTCCAGCTCGTGAAGGTCTACCTGGCGGAGAAGCGCAAGATCTCGGTTGGAGACAAGATGGCCGGCCGGCACGGGAACAAGGGCATCATCGCCCGCGTGGTTCCCGAAGAAGACATGCCGGTCCTCCCCGACGGACAGTCCATCGAAATCGTACTCAATCCACTCGGCGTACCGAGCCGGATGAACGTGGGACAGATTCTCGAGACCACGCTGGGCTGGGCGGCCCGGGCTCTCGGCTTCGAGGCGAATACGCCCGTCTTCCAGGGAGCGACGGAGCATGAGATCGGCGCCCTCCTGAAGATCGGGGGCGCCTACTGGGCGGCTCGTACGCTCGGATCGGACGTGGAACCGCCCGAACTGTCCTACGAGATGATTCAAACGCTCGTCAACGAGATACAGGCCTGGGAAGGAGACGACGAGGTTTCGGACCCGGCCAGTCTCGGGCGCACGCTCGACGCATACCTGGAAGGAGGAGGCGAACTTGCCTCGTACCTGCGGGGCCTTGCCTCCTTCGTCCTCAGCGCCGTGCGCGATGTCTCGGGCGCCAGGACGGCGGCGAAGCTGGGGTCCGAGGGTTGGCCGAAGACCGCCGCGCTCTCGGGGCAACGCAGGATCACCTCGGGTGTGGACGCGGCCGTCGTCGAACTCATGAACCGCGCGGGGCTGGGTTCGAACGGCAAGATGAGGCTGCGCGACGGCCGCACGGGCGAAGAGTTCGTGGCGGATATCGCGGTCGGCGAGATCTACATGATGAAGCTCTCGCACCTCGTCGACGACAAGATCCACGCGCGCTCCATCGGTCCGTACAGCCTCGTCACGCAGCAGCCGCTGGCCGGCAAGGCGCAGTTCGGAGGACAGCGCTTCGGCGAGATGGAGGTGTGGGCGCTGGAAGCCTACGGCGCGGCCCACACGCTGCAGGAGATGCTGACCGTCAAGTCGGATGACGTGACGGGACGGAGCCGGGTGTACGAGGCGATCGTGAAGGGCGACAACCTGCCCAAGCCGGGGGTGCCCGAGAGTTTCAATGTACTCGTCAAGGAACTTCAGGCGCTGGGGCTGAGCGTGACGCTCGGCGGCGACGAGTCGGAGCCGCTGTTCTAGCGATACAAGAGGGTGACAGATGATCGATTTTCCGCGAAATCGCAGTGCCGGTTCGTCCGAGTTCGACTGGATTCAGATCAAGCTCGCCTCGCCCGAGGAGATCCGGTCCTGGAGTCACGGTGAGGTCACGAAGCCGGAGACGATCAACTACCGGTCGTTCAAGCCGGAGCGCGACGGCCTCTTCTGCGAGCGCATCTTCGGGCCGGTAAAGGACTGGGAGTGCCACTGCGGGAAGTTCAAGCGGATCCGATACCGCGGCCACATATGTGACAAGTGCGGGGTCGAGGTCACGCTCTCGAAGGTTCGCCGCGAGCGGATGGGGCACATCGAGCTCGCGGTGCCCGTGGCCCACATCTGGTTCTTCAAGACCCTTCCTTCCCAGATGGGCTACCTGCTCGGGATGAAGCTGCGGGATCTCGAGAAGGTCATCTACTACGCCGCGCACGTCGTCACCGAACCCGGCCGGCAGGATGTCGAGTTCAAGCAGGTGCTGGAGGAGGATGAGTACTGGGAGCTGACGGACAAGGCGCGCGAAGAGGGGGATACCGACTTCCGCGCCGAAATCGGAGCGGAAGGGATCCGGACGCTGCTCGGACAGCTGGACGTCGATGAACTCGCCGAACAGCTGCGCTACGAGGTCGTGCATGAGACCTCGAAGCACCGGAAGAAGAAGAAGCTCAAGCGGCTCAAGGTGATCGACGCGATCCGAAACAGCGACGACGAAGTCTCCAAGCGGAACAGCCCCGAGCACATGATCATGGATGTAATTCCGGTGATTCCGCCGGACCTGCGTCCGCTCGTGCCGCTCGACGGCGGACGATTCGCGACATCGGACCTCAACGACCTGTACCGTCGCGTGATCAATCGGAACAACCGGCTCAAGAAGCTGCTGGAAATGCGCGCGCCGGAGGTGATCCTGCGCAACGAGAAGCGCATGCTCCAGGAGGCGGTGGACGCGCTGTTCGACAACGGGCGGCGCGGAAAGGCGATTCGCGGCAGGGGCAAGCGGCCGCTCAAGTCGCTGTCGGACATGCTCAAGGGCAAGCAGGGCCGGTTCCGCCAGAACCTGCTCGGAAAGCGCGTCGACTACTCCGGCCGGTCGGTCATCGTCGTGGGTCCGGAGCTCCGGCTGCACCAGTGCGGGCTGCCGAAGAAGATGGCCGTCGAGCTGTTCAAGCCGTTCATCATCCACGAACTCGAGCGACGGCTGCACGCCGAGACGGTGAAGCGCGCCAAGAAGCTCGTCGAACTCGACGACCCGACGGTCTACGAGGTCCTCGAGGACATCATCAAGGATCATCCGGTCCTCCTGAACCGGGCCCCGACGCTCCACCGGCTGGGGATCCAGGCCTTCGAGCCGGTGCTCGTGGAGGGGAAGGCCATCCGCATTCACCCGCTCGTGTGCGCGGCTTTCAACGCGGACTTCGACGGCGACCAGATGGCGGTTCACGTTCCGCTGTCGTTCGAATCGCAGCTCGAGGCGCGGATCCTCATGCTGTCGAGCAACAACATTCTGAAGCCCGCGAACGGCCGGCCGATCGCGTCGCCGTCCCAGGACATGGTCCTCGGCTGCTACTACATGACGAAGGTCCGACCGGACTTCGACGAGCATGAGGCGGGCTCGGATCTCCCCCACTTCGCGGACGCGGGTCAGGTTGAAATGGCGCTCGAGGCGGGGTATCTGCGCTCGCCGGCGGGGACGCCGGACTTCCACCTGCCGATTCGGCTGCTCGTCGAGGAAGAGGCCGACGACGGCCACGTCGAGCGGGAGTGGGTCGTGACCAGCGTCGGACGCGCCCTCTTCAACGCGATCCTGCCCTCCCGGGTACCGTACGTGAACGAGACGCTGGGCAAGGGGGCGTTGGGAGATCTCGTCTTCCGGTCATTCCGTCTGGCGGGACTCGAGGACACGACGGCGTTCCTCGATCAGCTCAAGGACTTCGGGTTCCGCAACGCGACGAAGGCCGGCGTTTCCATCGGACTCGATGACATGGAGATCCCGGCCGAGAAGCAGGAGATTCTCGGCGAGGCCCAGGAGGACGTGAATCGGTTCACGAAGGCGTACCACCGCGGCGTGATCTCCTTCGGGGAACGGTACAACAAGGTGATCGACGCCTGGACCCACGCGAACAACGATGTCGCCGACGCGATGGTCCGCGGGCTCCAGCAATCGAGACACGGCTTCAATCCGATCTTCATGATGTTCGACTCGGGCGCCCGGGGTTCCCGCGACCAGATCCGTCAGCTCGCCGGGATGCGAGGTCTGATGGCCAAGCCGCAGAAGAAGTTGACCGGCGGTATCGGCGAGATCATCGAGAGCCCGATCCGTTCCAACTTCAGGGAGGGCCTCAGCGTGCTCGAGTACTTCATCTCGACGCACGGCGCGCGGAAGGGACTCGCCGACACGGCCCTCAAGACGGCGGACGCCGGCTACCTCACACGCCGGCTCGTCGACGTGGCACAGGATGTCACGATCATCGAGGAGGACTGCAATACGGTCCTCGGGCTTGATGTCACGGCGCTCAAGGAAGGCGAAGACATCATCGAGCCGCTGTCGGATCGCGTCGCCGGCAACATCGCGGCGGAAGCCGTCATCGACCCCATCGACGACGAGGTCATCGTCGACGCTGGAGACATGATCACGGAGGCGCGGGCACGTGCCATCGACGAGAGCGGTGTGCAGCAGGTGCGCATCAAATCCGTCCTCACGTGCGAGTCCCGGCGGGGCATCTGTCAGCAGTGCTACGGCCGCAATCTCGCGACCATGGAACTCGTCGATCTCGGTGAGGCGGCGGGAATCCTCGCCGCGCAGTCGATCGGCGAACCGGGGACGCAGCTCACGCTCAGAACCTTCCATATCGGTGGGACGGCCGCCCGTATCGCGGCGCAGACGCAACGGCGCTCGAAGCTCGAAGGGCGGATCGCGTTCGAGCGCGTGACGACCGTCACCAGTCCGTCGGGCGATACGATCGTCACCAGCCGCGAGGGCGAGCTCCTCATGAAGACGCCGGACGACCGCGTTCTTTCGCGGCTCGCGATCCCCTACGGTGCGACGCTCTTTGTGAAGGACGACACCGACGTGGGGCACGGTGACCTGCTCTTCGGCTGGGACCCGTACTCCGAACCCATCGTTGCGGACAAGAAGGGGAAGATCCGGTTCACGGACATCGTGCCGGAAGAGACGGTCCGCGAGGAACTCGACGAGGCGACGGGACGGCGTCAGCAGGTCATCATCGACGACCGCGAGAAGAAGCTCCATCCCGTCATCAACATTGTGACCGGGAAGGGCGCCAAGCTGCGCGAGTTCATCGTGCCGGTCGGCACACAGTTGCTCGTGCAGGATGGACAGGCCGTCAACGCGGGGGAGACGCTCGCCAAGATCAGCCGCGAAGCCTACAAGACTCGCGACATCACGGGTGGATTGCCGCGCGTCGCCGAGCTGTTCGAGGCACGTAGGCCCAAAGACCCCGCAACGATCACCGAGGTCGACGGCCGCGTCTCGTTCGGTGGCATCAAGCGCGGGAAGCGCGAGATCGTCGTGACCATGGATGACGGCGAGGAGATGGTGTACCAGATCCCCGTCGGCAAGCACCTGCGGGTGCACGAGGGAGATCTCGTGCGTGCCGGCGACCGGCTGTCCGAGGGTCCGGTGAATCCGCACGACATCCTGCGTGTCCGGGGACCCCGAGCGGTGCAGGAGTACCTGCTCAACGAGATCCAGGAGGTCTACCGCCTGCAGGGTGTGCGGATCAACGACAAGCACATCGCGGTGATCGTGCGCCAGATGTTGCAGAAGGTCCGTATCACGGATCCGGGCGGCACGGAATTCCTCGAGGGAGAGCATGTCGACCGGATGGAGTTCCGCGACGCGACGCGCGAGGTTCTCGAGAGCGGAGGGAAGCCTCCGCGGGCGGAGCCGATCCTGCTCGGCATCACGAAGTCGAGCCTCACCACGGAATCCTTTATCAGTGCGGCTTCCTTCCAGGAGACGACGCGCGTGCTTACGGACGCCGCCGTGCGGGGGGCGAAGGACCGCCTCAGGGGGCTCAAGGAGAACATCATCATCGGGCATCTGGTCCCGGCGGGTACGGGGACACACCGATTCTCCGATATCGAATTCCTCGTGGACGACGCGCTCAAGGCGCAGATCGACTCCATGCGGCGCAGGATCGTGCCCGAGGAGATGCCCCGGAGTCTCTTCTCGGACCTGCGCGACCAGGCTGAGGAGGACGAGGCCACGGTGGCGGAGGAGGGCGCGGTCATGACGACCTGACGTCCGTTGGACGCCGAAACGGGGGTGCGTTTACGGGATCTCCGCGCCCCCCTCCAGGCGACCGAAGTTGCTTGACACGGAGAGACTTCAAGACTACTCTCTCTTGTCTGTCGACCGACCGGTCGGCAGTCGCCGCGGGGGCGGTTCGGATCCGTCCCCGATTTTTTTACCCCCAACGGCCGGGCCCCGAGTTCGGTGATCGGCGCACCGGTGCGGCCGAAGGGAGCGATGGAGCAGGAATGCCGACCATCAATCAGTTGGTCCGCAAGGGCCGCAAGAAGGTCCGGAAGAAGAGCAAGGCACCGGCGCTGGAGGGAAACCCCCAGAAGCGCGGTGTATGCACGCGCGTGTACACGACGACGCCGAAAAAGCCGAATTCGGCCCTGCGGAAGGTCGCCCGCGTGCGACTCACGAACGGATACGAAGTCACCGCGTATATCGGGGGTGAGGGCCACAACCTCCAGGAACACAGCATCGTGCTGATCCGCGGCGGACGGGTGAAGGACCTGCCGGGGGTGCGGTATCACATCATCCGCGGGACCCTCGACGCGTCGGGCGTGGACGACAGGAACCAGGGCCGGTCGAAGTACGGTTCGAAGAAGAGAAAATAGCTCCACCCGGAGCCGGATATGGCGAAACGAGATGCCACGACGAAACCGTGCCGAACAGCGTGAGGTGATTCCGGACTCCCGATACGGGAGCACGGAGGTCACGAAGTTCATCAACATGCTGATGCTGGACGGCAAGAAGTCCCTCGCCGAGCAGATCTTCTACGATGCAATGCAGAACATCGAGATGAAGACGGGACAGCCGGCGATGAATGTGTTCCGGCAGGCGCTGCAGAATGCGAAGCCCATCCTCGAGGTTCGCAGTCGACGCGTAGGTGGGGCGACGTACCAGGTTCCGATGGAAGTGTCGTACCGGCGGCGCGATTCCCTCGCACGCCGATGGCTCGTGCAGTACTCGCGCGCCCGCTCCGGCAAGACGATGGCGCAGCGGCTCGCCGGGGAACTGCTCGACGCCGCTCGCGGCGACGGGGGCGCGGTGAGGAAGAAGGAGGACGTGCACCGGATGGCGGACGCGAACAAGGCGTTCGCGCACTATCGCTGGTAAGGAGTCCGTCCGGCACCCGAGGTTCGACAGATAGAGATCAATAGACCGACTCATGGAGAGAAGAACGCCGCTGGAGCGGCTTCGGAATATCGGCATCATGGCGCACATCGATGCCGGAAAGACGACGACGACCGAACGGGTGCTGTTCTACACCGGCCGGACGCATCGCCTGGGCGAAGTGCATCATGGCGATGCGACGATGGACTGGATGGAACAGGAGCAGGAACGCGGCATCACGATCACATCGGCCGCCACCACCTGTAACTGGACGCACGACGGCGAACCCTACCGCATCAACATCATCGACACGCCGGGGCACGTCGACTTCACGGTGGAGGTGGAGCGCAGCCTCCGCGTGCTCGACGGCGCCGTGGCCCTCTTCTGCGCCGTGGGTGGCGTGGAGCCGCAGTCCGAGACGGTATGGCGGCAGGCCGACAAGTACGGTGTCCCGCGCATCGCGTTCGTCAACAAGATGGACCGCGTCGGCGCCGACTTCATCAATGTCGTGCGGATGATGCGGGACCGCCTGGGCGCGAACGCGCAACCGCTTCAGATCCCCCTCGGCGAGGGTGAGCTCTATACGGGCATGGTCGACCTCATTCGCGAGGTCAAGGTCGTCTACGACGATGAATCTCTGGGCGCGCGCTGGACCGAAGGTCCCGTGCCGGACGCCCTGGTGGACCAGGTGGCGGAGCTGCGGAACTCCCTCATCGAGGCCGCGGTCGAATACGACGAACCCATGCTCGAGAAGTATCTCGAAGGGGAAGAACTCACCGAGGACGAAATCCGCGGCGCGGTGCGGAAGGCGACGCTGGCCAACGGGATCACGCCGATCCTGTGTGGCTCCGCCTTCAAGAACAAGGGCGTTCAGCGCCTGCTCGACGCCGTGATCGACTTCCTCCCCTCTCCCCTCGATGTCCCTCCCGTCACCGGCCACCTCCCGCAGCAGGATGAGACGGAGGTCGAGCGTGCGGCTGACGAAGAGGCGCCGTTCGCGGCGCTCGCGTTCAAGATCGCGACCGATCCGTACGTGGGACGTCTGACCTACTTCAGAGTTTATTCCGGAACGGCGAAGGCCGGCTCGAAGGCGCTGAATTCGTCCAGGGGACGGAAGGAGCGCTTCGGGCGGTTGCTCCAGATGCACGCGAACAAGCGGGAGGAGCGCGACGAGGTGTTCGCCGGCGACATCGCAGCCGCAATCGGACTCAAGCATACGCGGACGGGAGATACGCTCTCGTCGGCGACCGATCCGATCGTGCTCGAGTCGATGAGCTTCCCCGAACCCGTAATCCGGGTGGCGATCGAGCCCCGGACGAAGGCGGATCAGGAGAAACTGTCGGGGGCCCTCGCGAAGCTGGCCGAGGAAGACCCGACATTCCGCGTCTACACCGACGAGGAGACGGGGCAAACGATCATCAGCGGGATGGGGGAACTCCATCTCGAGATTATCGTCGACCGGCTCCAGCGCGAGTTCAGGGTCAACGCGAACGTCGGCCGGCCGCAGGTGGCCTACCGCGAGACGATCCGCAAGGCCGTCCGCAAGGTAGAAGGCCGCTTCGTGCGGCAGTCCGGCGGCCGCGGGCAGTTCGGGCACGTGATCATCAACCTCGAGCCCACGGACCCCGGCGGCGGGTTCATCTTCGACTCCGAGATCAGGGGCGGAAACGTGCCCCGCGAGTATGTGCTCTCGGTCGAACAGGGGATTCGCGAGGCGTTGGATTCCGGGATCGTCGCCGGCTACCCGATCATCGACATCAAGGCCACGCTGATCGACGGCTCGTACCACGAGGTCGATTCCAGCGAGATGGCGTTCAAGATTGCGGGCTCGATCGCGCTCAAGGAAGGTGCGCGCAAAGCGCAGCCGGTGCTGCTCGAGCCTGTCATGAACGTGGAAGTCGTTACACCCGACGACTATCTCGGGGACGTGATGGGAGATCTCTCCAGTCGGCGGGGCAAGATCGGCGGCATGACGCAACGTTCGTCGGCCCAGGTCGTCGGGGCGTCCGTGCCGCTCTCGGAGATGTTCGGCTACGCGACCTCTCTGCGCTCGATCAGCCAGGGTCGCGCGGTCTACACCATGCAGTTCTCGCACTACGAGGAAGTTCCGGGCTCCAAGACGGCGGAGATCGTCTCCGCCAACGGTTCGTAGGCGGCGAAGAGCCCGCCTGCGCGCAGGCCGCAGACGAGACACAGGAGAACGAGGGGCGATGGCGAAGGAAAAGTTCGAGCGAACGAAGCCGCACGTG
>JAPPBA010000081.1 GCA_026705295.1 Candidatus Palauibacter australiensis | reverse complement strand
CCTGCCTGCCTGCCTGCCTGCCTGCCTGCCTGCCTGCCTGCCTGCCTGCCTGCCAATTTAACAAGGTGCGCAAGCGCCGCCGGCCTCATCCGCATGCCGACACGGCCCGCCGCCCGCCACCCATCGACGATCGCTTCCACGGTGTACTCGATCACCGCCGCACCCCCCCGGATCCGGATCAGGAACTCGCGTGTTTGCGGAGTCCTTTTTATGCGCCGATCACCGGCGCCACAACTCCCAAATTTTGGGGGGGCATACCCCCTATTTCGGGGGGTTGATGGGAAGCGCATCTCCACTCATGCGAACCGTTTAGGAGGGAAGACGGTTCTCCGGAGCGCCATGAAACGCGGCCCGCGAGCGTACCAACGGACGACTCACTTCAATTCATTGCCGGGGGTACTGCATGACTGCGGCTACTGCACGGTGTCAGCGTGGTTGACAGCTGCGTCCCGTTCACACATGATCGCACTCAGACACGGAACTTGCCCCCCGCCCGACACGCCGAAAGGCCTCGGGCGGGGTTCTTCCCTTCCTCTCGACACCGGCATCCGGTGCGACGACGACGCCCACTGCGGCTGGGTGTCGCCGCCTCTCAGGACGATCCAGGGTGTCCCCGCAAGTCCTCGCGTCGGGCGAGGCTTGAGGTCCAACGAAACGGCCCCTGCGTCCGTTTGAATAGCCGACCGTTATACGTTCGACCCGGCGCGCAGGGGCCTGCTGAATCTTGCTTGAAGCAGGGTAGCTTGGCCGGATACGGAGGCGCAAACGCGCTCTGTCCCCGCCCACGGGCCCTCGGAATTGCCGTCGATACCCCATTGGGTTACGACCTTCACATGAGCCGTCCAGAGTAAGAACCCTTATGGGACCCCTAATAGACCCCAATAGGACCCCGGAGGCTCACAAGGGTCTCATTCATCCTTTGGCGGCGGGCGGTGTGCGGCGTGGGGAATGCCCGGCTACTGTGGCTGGGTGTCGCCGCCTCTCAGGATGAGCAGGGTGTCGATGGCCGAGGAGAAGGTGCCGAAGTCGGCGGCGCCGCGAAGGGCCACGCTGTCGCCGAGGATGAAGTAGGGGGTACTCGAGATCCCGGCCTGCGTGACGCTGGTGTAGTCGCGGAGCACGAGCGGGGCGAGCATGCTGTTCCGCACGCAGGAGCCGAACGACTCGGGGTCGATGCCGATCTCCTCCGCGTACCCGACGAACAGTTCATAGGGATCGGCGGCGCCGCTCCACTCGTCCTGGCGCTCGAACAGGATGTCGTGCATGGGCCAGAACTTGCCCGTGGCCCCGGCGCAGTAGGCCGCCTCGGTCGACACGAAGGCCTCCGCATGCCCGGGGTTCGCGTACGCGATCCACAGGTAGCTGACCTTGCCCTCGGAGATGTAGGCGCTGTCGATCTTCGCCAGCGTCTGCACGTGGAACTGCCGGCAGTAGGGGCACTGGAAGTCGGAGATCTCCACCACGCGGACGGGCGCCCCCTCCTCCCCCTTGATGCGGCTGCGGTCCGCGCGTTCGCGGGCCACCTGGGCGTCGGGCGGCACGATGGAGCGCTCCTGCATGCTCCCGGCCTCGGCCTCGGCCGCGCAACCCGCCACCACGACGACGATGCCGGAGAGCAGGCCGGCAAAGGCTACGGTGGATCCGATGGATCCGAAACGGAATCTGGCGTTCAACCCGGTTCTCCCGGTGAGAGGTCGGCGGCGGCCCGATGGAGCGCCTCGAGCGCGTCGTCGAGGTGGCGCTCCTCCGTGTGAACGCTCCCGACGGACAACCGTACAGTATAACGCCCGTCGAGTTCGGTGTGCGAGAGAAACGAGCGTCCACCTGCATTAACCCGGGCGAGGATGTCGCGGTTCCACCGTTCCTCGCCCACCGGGTCGCCTTCCCGCGCGGCCCGGAAACAGATCGTGCTGAAGGAGACCGGCGCCGCGAGTTCGAACACGCCGCCCTCGACGAGCCGGGCCGCGGCCGCTTCGGCCATCGCGATGTGCCGGCGCATCGTCTCGGCGAGCCCGTCCGTCCCCACGCACCGGAACAGCACCCACAGCTTGAGCCCGCGGAAGCGGCGGCCGAGCGCGAGGCCGATGTCCATGAGGTTCGTCTCGTCGTCCTCCGATTCGAGGTAGGTCGGTGTGAGGGCGAGCGAGGCCCGGAAGGGATCCGCGTCGCGGTAGAGGAGCACGGAACAGTCGAGCGAGGTCCCCATCCACTTGTGGGGGTTGAGGACGATGGAATCCGCCGCCTCCCAGCCGCGGAAGAGGGGCCGTTGTTCGGGGACCATGGCTGCCGGTCCGGCGTAGGCGGCATCCACGTGGAGCCAGAGGGCGTGCCGGCGGGCGATGGCCGCCACCTCGGCCACGGGATCGACGCTCGCCGTCGAGGTCGTGCCGATCGTCGCGCACACCATGGCGGGACGAATCCCCCGCTCGATGTCCTCCCCGATGGCGGCCTTCAGCGCCTCCGGGCGCATGCGGAAGGCGTCGTCGGTCGCGATGCGCCGGACGGACGCGCGGCCGAGTCCGGCGGCGATGGCGGACTTCTCCACCGAGGAGTGGGACTGCTCGGACGTGTAGACGGCGAGGGCGGGTCCTCCCGGGAGTCCGTCGTCGCGCACTCGGGCGCCCGCCCGCTCGCGGGCCGCGAGGAGCGCCGTGAAGGTGGCCGTCGACGCGGTGTCGAAGATCAGCCCGGTGAAGGTCTCCGGGAGGTCCACGGCCTGCCGCAGCCAGTCCACCGCGGTTCGCTCGACCTCGGTCGCGGCGGGGGAGGTTCGCCACAACATTGCGTTCACGCCGACGGCGGCGACGAGGAGTTCCGCCACGATGCTCGGCGCCCGCGTGGAACTCGAGAAATAGGCGAGGAAACCCGGATGATTCCAGTGGGTGAGACCGGAGACGATGTGCTCGTCGAAGTCGGCCAGCACGTGCTCGAAGGGTTCGGCGTCGCGGGGCGGCGCCTTGGCGAGCGCGCGTCGCACGTCGCCCGGCGCGACATCCGAGAGGACGGGCCGTTCCTCGACGCGTTTCCGGTAGTCGACGGTCCAGTCCGCCGCGCGTGCGAGCGCCGCGCGCAGCGCCTCTCCGCTCCAGTCCCCGGCGGTCTCGGCGGCCGCGGCCTCGCGGTTCGGTCGATCGATATGGTCCGGCATGCAGGCTCCTGACTCCCTCGAGTCGCTGTGGCTTCTGTTGGCGGATCTCCGCGTGGCGATCGAGGAGGAGATCGAGGCGGTCGCGGCCGACCTCGCCCGCCGCCGCCTGGACCGGCCGATTCCGGCGCTCTCCGGACGCCTGCGGGGAGAGGCGGGGACCGGCTACCGCTACGCCCTCCAGATCGCGGGGGGAACATACGACATCCGTGCGGACGACCGCGTGCGCATCCACACCGGCGGGCGGGATGCGCTCGGCGTGGTCCACCGTTTCGACCGCACGCTCGGGCTGCTGCAGGCCGTGAGCCCGGAGTGGCTCGGCGAACGCCTCGACGGGGCCGAACTCGAGTTCGATCCCACTTGGCTCCTGCGCGAACTCTCCACGCGGCTGGCCGAGGTGGGGCAGGATCCGGAGGACTTCTTCCCGGACACCGTGCTCGGGGCCTTCGGCCGGCTGCCGCCGCGCCTCGGCCGGGAGTCGCCGCGCCTGGACTCCTCGGATGACCTGAACGCGCCGCAGCGGGAGGCCCTGGAACGGGTGCTGGGGAGCAGCGCCCAACTCGTCTGGGGCCCGCCGGGGACCGGGAAGTCCCGCCTCGTGGCGCGCGCGGCGCTGGAACTCGCCGTCCGCGGCCGGGTGCTCGTCGCCGCGACGACGAACGGAGCCGTGGACGAGATCGCGCGCCGGCTCGCCGCCATCGCCGACCCGGACCTCCTCGCGCGCGACCGGATCATCCGCGTGGGGTTCGACCTCGGCGCCGCGCCCGACTCGCGCCTCGACCTGGGGGCGGCGCTGGCGCGGCGGATCGAGGGCGGCGCCGGCGGCGTGGACCGCACGCTTGCGGAGCACGAGGGGCGGCTGCGGGTTCGCCCGGCGGAGGGCGCGCGCGATGGAGCTCCCGCCCTCAACCCCTACGCCCGCGCCGGACGCCTCCTCTCGCTCGCGCGCTCGCGCAACGATGCGGAGTCCGCGCGCAACCTGGGCCGCGTCATGCTCGAGATCGCCCGCCAGGCGGAACGGGTGCTGGAGGAGGCGGACATCGTCCTCACGACCTTCGCGCGGCTCTCGATCCGGGAGGAACTCCGCGAGTTGAGGTTCGAGTCCCTGCTCATCGACGAGGCGAGCACCGCGCCGCTCCCCTACGTGGCGCTCGCCGCCTCGAGGGTCGCGGGCCCCGCGATCGCCGTCGGCGACTTCCAGCAGCTCCCCCCGGTCGTGTCGAGCACGGCCCCGGCGGCCATGCGCTGGCTGCGGACGGACCTGTTCCGGGAAGCGGGCGTCGTGGACGGGGCAGGGGCCGGCGACCCTGCGGAGGCCGCGGGCGGGCCGGGCGCCGCGGGCGGGTCGGGCGCCTGGGGCGGGGCAGGGGCCGGCCGCGGGCTGCCCTCCCCGAAAGACGGGCTGTGCGCGATGCTCGACCTCCAGTACCGCATGGCGCCCGACATCCGCGAACTGGTGAGCGAGTTTTTCTACGGCGGACGGCTCCGGGATGCGCCGGAGGTCGCCGAGCGCGGGGCGGGGCAGGCGACGGGCCGTGCGGCGGGGAGCGCTGCGGAGCGGGCCGCCCTCACCGTGCTCGACACGAGCGGCCTCGATCCGCGCGTCGAACGCGTGGACGGGTCGCGTCGGAACCGCGTCCACGCCGAAGCCGTGGCGGACTTCCTCGGCGCCGCGGCCCGCGACGGGGTCCGGGACATCGCGGTGGTCTCCCCCTACCGCGCCCAGACCCGCCACCTGAACGATCTCATCCGCCGCCGGCTCGGCCGCGCCGCGCCCGCCGACCTGGAGGTGAGCACGATCCACCGCTTCCAGGGACGGGAGAAGCACCTCGTCATCATCGACACCGTGGACGCACCCCCCGGCCGCTCCTGGTTCCTCGACGAGCGCCGGAACCGCGACTTCCCCCGCCTCCTCAACGTCGCCCTCTCCCGCGCCCGCGAACGCCTCGTCATCGTCGCCACCGTCACCGGCCTCCGACGAACGCTACCACCGGAAGCCCTCCTCAACCGCCTCCTCACCCACGTCCAACGAACCGGCTCCCGCATCGACGCCACCCCCACCGACCTCTGGAGCGGCACCTGACCGAACCCGGTTGGAGGCGTTCCAGCGGGCCTTTCAACGGTGGTGCCGACGCACCACTTTCGAGCCAGGATTGAGGCTCATCGGCAGGAGGAGCGAGGGAGGAACACATGACCGACACCACCGAACGGGCGGGAGCCAAGACGGAGATATTGACGGACGCCGAAGGCACGCCGGTGTCGATGCGAGTTACGTTCCCCCTCGAGGACCAGGAGGATCCATTCACCGAATTCGTGCCTCGCGAGATTCTGAATCAGCGGACGGAAGTATGGACGGCTGACCCGCCCACGGGATCGGTGCGGGTCATGTTCACCTTCGAGGGTGAGGAGTATCAACTCCCCGAGCCTCCGCCTCGCGAGATGCCGACTCACTACGAGGGGATCGGGTGGGTGCGGGAGTGGGGATCTCGCTAAAATCTGGTTTTCTCCTGCGGATCGCTGCGGAGGATGGCCATTCGGTCGATGAATTTTTGAAAAAAATACGACTCGCGGCGGTTCGCGGTTGACGACCCAAAAAAATCTTTTTAGAATCAGGGCGTGCTAAAGGAGGCGGCACCGACCGACCGGAGGTCGAGGCCGATGACCGCACCGCGAGTTGCCCGACGCGAGATCGCGAAACCGGGGCGCGAGTCCCGGGCCTGAGGGAGCGGAGTTCCGGCGACGGAACGAGGCGACCGAGGGAAGAGGGATCGAGCACAGCTGGTCGGACAGACGGTACCAGGCTCGCGGCGAGGTTCTGGAAGACCGCGCAAGCTACCAGGACCGGGCGGTAGTTGGCCGTAAACAAGCTTCCTTGCTCAGCCCCTGACACCTTCGGGTGGCCAGGGGCTGAGTACATCTACCCCTACTTGTTCGCGATCTCCAGGGTACCCGGCCGGGCGCCCCCTCGCCGCGATCACGGATCGTTTGCCGGACGCCGAACGAGCATGGCCGTCCACACGCCGTACGCCTCCTACACGCGCTCCGACCGATCGTATCCCGGCCGGCAGCGGAGGCCGCGTTATCCGGGACGGAGAAGACCGCGCCGTTCTCGGATGGCGCTTCTCATTTTTTCAAAAAAATAATGTCCAAAAACTGTCCATATCTTGTCCAAATAACGTGGATTTTGAAATCGGTCGCCCGCTCGGCCGCCAGCGGAGTCGCCCGGGATCGAGCGCTGTCGCATCTTTTCGTCGTTCACCGCTTTTGATGTGCTGTGGAAAACCGGCTTGCCACGAAACGGCCGGGGTCGGCAACGGGACGGCGCAATTGCGAGTCGTGATTCAACGAGTCAGCCAGGCCCGCGTCCGGGTCGGAGGCGAGGTCGTCGGGGCGATCGGCCCCGGGCTCGTCGTTCTCGCGGGTTTCGCGCCGGATGACTCGGAGGCGACGATGGCCTGGATGGCGGACAAGCTGTGGGGCCTGCGTCTGTTCGCGGACGCCGAGGGCCGCATGAACCGCTCCGCCACGGAGGTCGGGGGTGCGCTTCTCATCGTGTCCCAGTTCACGCTGTACGGGGATGCGAGGAGGGGCCGGCGTCCGTCCTTTACGGGGGCGGCGCGGCCGGACGAGGCCCGGGCGCTCTACGACCGCTTCGTGGAGCTGTGCCGGAAGGGCGGCGAAGTCGCGGAAGGGGAGTTCGGCGCGATGATGGAGGTGGAACTGGTCAACGACGGCCCCGTGACCCTGCAACTGGAGCGGTGACGGTGCGGCCGCTGCGGATCGGGGTCATCGGCTCGGGAACGGCGGCGCCGGCGGAAGCGGGCTTGGCCCACGCCGTCGGGGCGGCCCTCGCCCGCGCCGGGGCCATCGTGGTGTGCGGCGGCATGGGCGGCGTCATGCGGGCGGCCGCCGACGGAGCTTCCTCGGAAGGGGGGACCGTGGTGGGGATCCTGCCCGGCGGAGATCCGGGCGCGGCGGCGGACGGGGTCACGATCCCGGTCCCGACCGGACTCGGAGAGGCGCGGAACGTCATCGTGGCACGGGCCTCCGAGGCCGTGGTCGCGATCGCCGGCGAGTGGGGCACGCTCAGCGAGGCGGCCTTCTGCCGAAAGTTCGGCGTCCCCGTGATCGGGCTCGCGGCATCGCTGCCGGAGGATGTGGTCGACGAGACGGCCGAGGACGCGGCGGAGGCGGCGGCGCGGGCCCTCGAACTCGCGGCGGCGCGACGGGAGGGAAGTCCGCCACGGGAGGTGGACGAGTGACGGGATTCATCCTCTTCGGGGTCATCCTCGCGGTGCTGCTGGCCACGATCATCTGGGCCGCGATCCGGTCCGGCGAAGACACGGGCGCCGCGCTGGGCGCCGCGGAGCGCCGCGACGCCGCCATCGAGGCGCTGCGGGACCTCGAGCTGGAGTACCGGACGGGCAAGGTCCAGGAAGAAGAATACCGAGCCACGCGGGCCCGCCTGGAGCGCGCGGCCCTCGATGCCCGGGACGCCGCCGCCCGGGGATCCGCGGAAGCTCCCGCCCCGGAGCCCCGGGAGCCCGCGGCATCCCCCCGGACATGCCCGGCATGCCCCGAAGTCCTGGTCGGCGGCGAAGCCTTCTGTCCCACCTGCGGAATCGACCTCGCCCCCCGCGCCTGACGCGCCCCCCACAGCTTCAAGCGAGCCCGCCCACCACCACCTATGTTACATAGCATCGGCCACTTGGCGACTCATCGGAGCCATGGGTCCCGCAACGCGCAGGGCCGCAGATGAGACCGCGATGATCTTGTCCCGGATCATCACGGACGTACACCTTGTGGCAGGCACGCGACCCCGGATGGCGGAGGTGGAAGATAGGTTCTCCCGACGACCCTCGGACCCTTGAGCCCAGGGTTCCCGAACCGAAGAACGCCAGCGGGTCCGCACTGCGTATGCTGCGGAACCCGAACGCGGCCACCGTCGGGGTCCTGATCGCGTGCTTCACCTTGACGTGGATGATGCTCGACGGCTTCAGGAAAGACTTGAAGGGAGACGTCGCCGCGGTCGAGGTCCGTCTGGACGGGAGAATTGCTGCCGTGGAGGCCCGCCTGGAGGAGAGGATTACCGGGGTGGAGGGCAACATGGCTGCGATGGAGGTCCGCCTGAAGAGGGAGATCGCCGCCGTCGAATCCCGTCTGAGTGCCGACATCAGGGAGACTGAGGCCCGCCTCGACGGGCGGTTGACCCGTGTCGAGAACCGCCTCGACCGCATCATGGAAATCCTGCCCGGCGGTCGCGACGCCAGCGACCCGCAGGGAGGAATCATCGAGGGCTGGCTCGCGCCGCGGCCGAATCCGACCGGCGACCGCTCCTGACTCACATCCCTCCAAGGGCCATTTCATAGCCCGTTGAGGCGTTGTTCCATCCTGGTTTTGGACGGCCGGATTGCACGGTCGGAGCAAAACCGAAGAAATTGCGAAAGGTCGTCCGGCGTGGTATTGTCAACCTCCGCCGCGGCGGGTGATCGAATCCCCGTCATCGGCCCGGCGGGCCCCTCGGAAATCGGGAGAGCGTGAAATGGGTGTGGAGATGGATCGGGAACAGAAGAAGGCGTTGTCCGTGGCCCTCAACCAGATCGAACGGGCCCACGGCAAGGGAGCCATCATGCGGCTCGGAACCGAAGGGGCGCGGGTGCGGATCCCGGCCATTTCAACGGGGGCGATCAACCTGGACCACAGCACCGGGATCGGCGGCATTCCGAGGTCGCGCGTGACCGAGATCTTCGGTCCCGAATCGTCGGGTAAGACCACGCTCACCCTCCACGTCATCGCGAACGCGCAGAAGGACGGCGGCGTCGCGGCGTTCATCGATGCCGAGCACGCGCTCGACGTCGGGTATGCGCAGAGACTGGGTGTCGACATCGAGAACCTGCTCGTGTCGCAGCCCGATACGGGCGAGCAGGCGCTCGAGATCGCCGAGGTGCTCGTCCGGTCCGGCGCGCTCGACGTCATCGTGGTGGACTCGGTGGCCGCGCTCGTGCCGCGGGCCGAGATCGAGGGCGAGATGGGGGATTCGCACGTCGGCCTTCAGGCGCGGCTGATGTCGCAGGCCCTCCGCAAGCTGACGGGCGCGATCGGGCGCTCGAACACCGCCGTGATCTTCACGAACCAGATTCGGGAAAAGATCGGCGTCATGTACGGGAATCCCGAGACCACGACGGGTGGCCGGGCGCTGAAGTTCTACTCCTCGCTCCGACTCGACATCCGCCGGATCGCCTCCATCAAGGAGGGGAACAACCTCGTCGGGAGCCGGACCCGCGTTAAGGTGGTCAAGAACAAGTGCGCGCCGCCGTTCAAGCAGGCCGAGTTCGACATCATGTTCAACCAGGGCGTGAGCCGGGAGGGCCTGCTCGTCGACATGGGCGAGAGCATCGGCATCGTGAACCGGGCGGGCGCCTGGTACTCGTACGGCGGCGATGTCCGGCTCGGGCAGGGGCGCGAGAACTCGAAGACCTTCCTGCGGGAGAACCCGGACATCGCGGAGGAGATCGAGGCCCGGATCCGCGAAGAACTCGGGATGACGATCCCGGACCCTGACGCGGCCGAGGCCGCGGCGGGAGCGGGCGCGGCGGAGGCGAAGAACTCCCGGCCGTCCTCGAAGCAGGCCACCGGCCGCTGAATTCCGGCGACGACCGCCACACAACCGGGGAGATCACCGACCTCGTCCCGGTCAAGCGCCGCTCCGGCTGGACCGAAGTCCAGTTGGACGGCGCTTTCCTCTGTCGGCTTCCGGACGAAGACGCCTACCGACTCCGGCTCGAGGTCGGGCTCCGGCTCGAATCCGCGGAACTCGAAGCCGTACAGGCCGCGGGCGGGCGCGCCGAAGCGATGTTCGTCGGGCTGCGCTACCTTTCCGTGCGCCCGAGGAGTCGCCGGGAAACGGAGCGTCGGCTGCGGCGGGACCGGATCGACCCGGCGGCGATTCAGCACGCACTGGAACGTCTCGCGGCGCTGGGGTATCTCGACGACGCGCAGTTCGCTGCCAGCTTCGCACGGGATCGCATCCGGCTCCGGCCCTGTGGAACCCGTCGCATGCAGTCCGACCTTCTCGCCCGGGGCGTGTCGCGGGAGGATGCGGATCGCGGCATCCGCGAAGCGATGGCGGAGGAGGGCGCGACGGAAGAGGCGCTGCTGCAGCGCGTTGCGACGGCCCGGGCACGGCGGCTGACCGGGGCGGACCCGTCGAAGGCGCGTCGGCGGCTGTTCGACTACCTGGCCCGGCGCGGGTTCGACGCGAGTCGCATTCGCGCCTGGATCGAGGTCAACTGGCAGGCTGAGGCGGAACCACGATGAAGGCCGACGAACTCCGGCGGAGTTTCATCTCCTACTTCGAGCGGCAGGGGCACGAGCATCGGCCCAGCGGCCCGCTCGTCCCTGCGGATGACCCGACCCTCATGTTCACGAACGCCGGGATGGTGCAGTTCAAGGGCATCTTCACGGGAGAAACGGAGCGCCCGAGTCCCCCCCGCGCCGTCACGTCCCAGAAGTGCCTCCGCGTGAGCGGCAAGCACAACGACCTCGAGGAAGTGGGGCGCACCGCGCGCCACCACACCTTCTTCGAGATGCTCGGGAACTTCTCCTTCGGCGACTACTTCAAGCGCGACGCGATCGACTTCGGCTGGGAGTGGGTGACGGAGGATCTCGGGCTGGAGCCCGGCCGCCTGTGGGCCACGGTCCACCACGACGACGATGACGCCTTCGACCTCTGGCTGAAGCGGACCTCGATCCCGGAGTCGCGGATCCGGCGCATGGGGGACAAGGACAACTTCTGGCAGATGGGCGACACGGGTCCGTGCGGCCCCTGCTCGGAACTGCACTACGACCTGCGGACGGAGCGCGACGACCGCATCACCGACGCGCAGTTCGAGGCGGCGGGCGAGGCGGACCAGATCATCGAGTTCTGGAACCTCGTCTTCATGCAGTTCGACCGCGCGCCGGATGGGACGGACACGCCGCTCCCCGCGCCTTCGATCGACACGGGCGCCGGACTCGAGCGGATCGCGGCGCTGCTGCAGGGCGTGGGAACGAACTACCACACGGACCTCTTCCTCCCGATCATCGAGGCGGCGGAGGAGGGGCTCGGGATCGAGTACTCGCGGGCGCCCGAGGACTGGGAGGACGGCGTCGCCTTCCGCGTCCTGGCGGATCACGCCCGGGCCGTGGCGTTTCTGCTCGCCGATGGCGTCTTCCCCTCGAACGAGAAGCGGGGATACGTGCTGCGCCGGATCCTGCGCCGGGCGGTCCGGCACTACTGGCTGCTGGGCCGGCGCGACCCGCTCCTGCACGACCTCGTGGGCGTCGTGGCGGACCGCATGTCGGCCACCTTCCCGGAGCTGGAGGCGCGGCGGGAGCACCTCCTCTCCACGACGCGGGCGGAGGAGGAACTCTTCCTCTCGACCATCGAGGGCGGCATGCGCGAGATCGACCGCGCGATGCCGGAGGGAGGCTCGGGCACGGTGGCGGGCGACGTCGCGTTCAAGCTGAAGGACACGTACGGCATCCCCGAGGACCTCACCGGCCTCATCGCCCGCGAACGCGGCTACGGCGTGGACTGGCCCGGCTTCAACGAGGCGCTCGAAGCCCAGCGCGCCCGTTCGCGCAACGTCGTCGAATTGAAGGGCGGGGTCACCGCCGCCGTTGGGTTCGGGGGTGGTCTAACGGTCATCCCGTCCAGCGGGGATGCAAAGCAGGAATTCGTGGGATACGGGGACCTCGAAATCGAAACGGACTGCCGCCGCTGGGCGTCGGACGGGCGCCACGCGTTCCTGCTCGAGCGGAATCCCTTCTACCTGGAGAGCGGCGGGCAGGTGTCCGATACCGGGCGCGTCGCGGGTGACGGTTGGGCGGTCGACATCTCGGAAGTCTGGGACGACGGCGGCCAGACCCTCGTCGCGGGCGCGCTCGCGGAGGGCTCCCTGTCCGAAGCCGAGGGGGTCGAGGACACGGTGCTCGCGCAGGTGGACCCGTCGCGGCGCGACACGGAGCGGAATCACACGGCGACGCACCTGCTGCACGCCGCGCTCCGCAACCGGCTGGGCGAGCACGTGCAGCAGGCCGGCTCGCTCGTGGCCCCGGACCGGCTGCGCTTCGATTTCAGCCACCGGGGTCCGCTGACGCCGGAGGAACGGGCGGACATCGAGGCGGAGGTGACGGAGGCGATCCTCGGCAACCACGACGTCGACGCGTCGCAGCGAGACTACGACGAGGCGATCGCGGCCGGGGCCATGGCCCTGTTCGGAGAGAAGTACGGGGACATCGTGCGCGTGATCGAGGTTCCGGGCCTCAGCCTGGAGCTGTGCGGCGGCACGCACGTCCGTACTACGGGTCAGGTCGGGACGTTCCGGATCGTGTCCGAGACGGGGGTCGCGGCGGGGATCCGGCGCATTGAAGCGGTGACGGGGCAGGGGGCCTACCGGCGCGAACTGGAGCGGGACCGGCTCCTCGCCGAACTCGCCGCGCGGTTGCGCTGCCAGCCGGCGGACCTGGCGGCCCGCATGGACCGGCTGCTCGAGGAACGCGATGCGCTTGCCGAGGAGGTTCGGGGTCAGCGGGGAGATGCGGCGGAGCGACAGTTGGAGACGCTGCTCGCCGGCGCGAGCGCGGCGGGTGCGGGGGACGCGAACGGGGCCCGCTTCGTGTCGGGGCGCCTGGAGGTGCCCGCGGGCACGGACCTCGGCGCGCTCGGCGACCGCCTGCGCGGCGGGATGGGGTCGGGCGCCGCCGTCGTCCACGTCGTGTTCTCGGACGAGGACCGCCACGCGTTCATCTCCGTCGTGTCGGACGATCTCATCCGGCTCGGCGTGAAGGCGGGAGACCTCGTCCGCGTGTCGAGCCGGGCCACGGGTTCCGGCGGCGGCGGCGGCGCGCGCTTCGCACAGGGGGGGGTGGGCGACCCGTCGCGAACGGAAGACGGGCTCGGCGCGGCCCGGGCCTGGGCTGTCGAGCGGGTGCCCGCCCTCTCCGGTGGCTGACGTGCCGGCCGAACCCGGCCCCCTCACGCTCGAGACCTGGCTCGCGGGACGCCTCGAGAGCGCGCCGCCGGAGCTGGCGGAAGCGGTGTGGCCGCTGGTTCGGGGGCATCTGGCGGAGGGCGAGGATGGACTCGTCCATGCGGCGCTCGATGCACTGGCGGACGCGGCGGAAGGCGAGGCGGCCCGCGCCGAGGCGGTGACGCTTCTCGCCGCGGACGCGATCCTCACCTACGCGCTTGAGGCGGCCGCGGATCCGGCCCTTGGGGGAAGCGCCGCGCGGGCAAGCCGACTCGCCGAGAGAGTGGGTCCGCACGGGCTGATCGGCAAACGATTCAACAACGATTCAACGAGGAGGAGATGACGGAATGATATCGACGGCGCCGGGGTTGCCCGGTCTCGCGGGCAAGCGCGTGCTCGTCACCGGAGGTTCACGCGGGATCGGGCGCGCCACCGTACAGGGCCTCGCGGCGTCGGGCGCGTCCGTCGGCGTCGCCTACCATCGGGCGGAGGCCGAGGCGCGGCGGGCGGTCGAGGAGGCGTACGCGCTCGCCCCGGACGGGCGCCACTGGTGCGCCGGCGCGGATCTGGCCGAGCCCGCCGAGTGCCGGACCCTGTTCGAGCGCGCGGACGCCGAGTTCGGCGGACTGGACGGGTTCGTGGGCAACGCCGGCATCTGGAACGTGGACGCGCGGCCCATCGAGTCGCTCGAGGCGGACGAGTGGCGACGCATGATCGAGACGAACCTCACGTCGATCTACGCGAGCACGCGCGAGGCGGCGGTTCGCCTGGGGGCGGATGGGAGGATCGTCCTCGTCTCCTCCACGGCGTCCCAGCGGGGCGAGGCGGAGCACAGCCACTACGCCGCGTCCAAGGGGGCGATCAACGCGTTCTGCAAATCGGTCGCGACCGAACTCGGCCCGCGGTCGATCAACGTGAACGCCGTCGCCCCGGGCTGGGTCGACACGGACATGTCTTCGCCGGCGCTTCAGGGCGAGGCCGGGCGCGCAGCGCTGGCCCTCATCCCGCTCCGGCGCGTGGCGACGGCCGAAGACATCGCCGGCCCCATCTGCTTCCTGCTCTCCGACGCGGCCCGGCACATCACGGGCGAGATCCTCAACGTGAACGGCGGCAGCGTGCTGTGCGGCTGAGAATGCCGTGAGCGCGATCGATCCGGGCCGATTCTCCCCGCCGCCCGGGTTCTCCCGCACCGCGGACCGGCTCGAGGCCGCGGGTTTCGAGGCCTGGGCCGTGGGCGGCGCGATCCGCGACGCCTACGTCTCCCAGATCGGGGGCACGCCCGACCTGCCCGAGCCGGATTGGGAGGATCTGACGACGGACGCGCGGCCCGATGACGTCATGCGCCTCTTCCCGCGGACCGTCCCGGTCGGCGTGTCGCACGGGACCGTGAAGGTTCTCGACGGGGACGACGGGTACGAGGTGACGACCTTCCGGCGCGACGTCGAGACGGACGGGCGCCACGCGCGGGTGGCCTTCGCCGATTCCATCGAGGAGGACCTGAGCCGCCGGGACTTCACGGCGAACGCGATCGCCTGGCGGCCCGCCTCCGGCGAGGTGCGCGACTCGTGGGGCGGCGCGGAGGACATCGAAGACGGGATCCTGCGCGCCGTGGGAGAGCCCGAGGCGCGCTTCCGCGAGGATTACCTGCGCGTCCTGCGCGGCTTCCGGTTCGCGGGACGTTTCGAGTGGGCCGTGGAGGCGCGCACCGACGAAGCGATGCGGGAGGCGGTGGGCGGCCTGTCCGGGCTGTCGGCCGAGCGCGTGCGGGAGGAGCTGCTCAAGGTCATGGCGAACCCGAAGCCTTCGGCCGCGCTGGAGCTGTACGCGGACTGCGGGGCGCTGGGCCACTGGTACCCGGAGTTGCTCGGGCTCGCGGCGGACGGCGACGTGTGGCGATCCGCGCTCGGCGCCGTCGATGCGGCCCCGGCGCAGGCCGCGAACGTGCGGCTTGCGAGCCTGCTCGTGTGCGTGTCCGAGACGCCGGAGGGGCGGGCCGAAGCCGCCGAGTCGCTGCTCTCGCGGCTGAAGTTCTCCAATGCGGATCGGCGCTACGTCGCGCGGCTCGCCCGGCTGTACCTCCCCTTCATCGGGGCGCTGGATTCGGCGGCGGAGCACCGGCGCTGGCTCGCGGCGGTCGGCGACGCGTGGGAGGACCTGTTCGAACTGCACTTCGCCGTCGCCCGCGCCGCCGGAGAAAAGCGGGCGGAGCGCTACCTGGAGGCGACCCGGGAGCGCGTGCGGGAGGAGCGCGAGCGGGACCCGGCGCTCGACTTGGCGGGTCTCGCGGTCAAGGGAGACGACCTCCTCGCGCTCGGCATGTCGCCGGGTCCGCTCGTCCGGCTGCTGCTGGAGGAGTTGCTCGAACAGGTCATCGAGGACCCCGGCCGCAACGAGCGCGCGCCCCTGCTCGAAGAGGCGCGCCGGCTGATCGAGATCGGCTCGCTCGCCGATGCCTCGCGCCCGCGCGACACGCCCGCCGCCGGCAACGGGCTGCCCGGCGCCGATGACTGCCGATGACTGACGAGCCGAGCCTGTTCGCCGGCATGGAACCGCGCGCCGAACCGCGCGCCGAGCCCCCGGACGCCGGCGGGCCGGGAGCCGACGGGGCCCGGGATGCCGGCCTGGCCGACGCGCCGCTCGCCGCCCGCATGCGGCCGCGGACGCTCGAGGAGTTCGTCGGCCAGCCGAAGCTCGTCGGCGAGAACCGGCCGCTGCGCCAGCTCATCGAGAGCGGCCGCGTCCCGAGCCTCATCTTCTGGGGTCCGCCGGGAACGGGTAAGACGACCCTCGCCGGGATGCTGGCCGGCCGGATGGAAGCCGCGTTCGTCCCCTTCTCCGCCGTGACCGACGGGATCCCCCGCGTCCGCCGCATCCTGGAAGAGGCGAAGGCGCGCCGCGCCGCCACCCGCCGCGGCACCGTCCTCTTCGTCGATGAGATCCACCGCTTCAACCGGGCGCAGCAGGACGCCCTCCTCCCGCACGTCGAGCGCGGCGCCGTCACCCTCATCGGGGCCACGACGGAGAACCCCAGCTTCGAGGTCATCGGCCCGCTCCTTTCGCGCACCCGCGTCTTCGTCCTCGAGCCGCTGGCGGCGGAAGATGTCGCGGAGATCTGCGCCCGCGCGTTGCGGGACGGGGAGCGTGGACTCGGAGCCACCGGCCTCGCCATCGACGAGGACGCCCTGGCCCGGCTCGGGACCGAGTCGGACGGGGATGCCCGCCGCGCCCTCAACGCGCTCGAGACGGCGGCGGACCTGGCCGGCGTGGACGGCGTCCCCTCGATCTCCGTGGATCACGTGGCGGCGGCGCTGCAGAAACGGTTCGCGCGCTACGACAAGTCGGGCGAGGAGCACTTCAACCTCATCTCCGCCCTGCACAAGGCCGTGCGCGGTTCGGACGCCGATGCCGCGCTCTACTGGCTCGCGCGGATGCTGGACGGCGGGGAAGACCCCATGTACCTGGCCCGGCGCATCGTGCGCATGGCCGCCGAGGATGTCGGACTCGCGGATCCCGGCGCGCTCGCGGTCACGATCGCGGCGCGGGACGCGTACCACTTTCTCGGCAGCCCCGAGGGAGACCTGGCCCTGGCCCAGGCGGTGACCTACCTCGCCATCGCCCCGAAATCGAATGCGGTCTACCGGGCGTTCGGCGGCGCCGCGCGCGCCGCGCGCGAAACGCCCGCCGAGCCCGTCCCGTTCCATATCCGGAACTCGCCCACGCGGCTCATGAAGGAACTCGGGTACGGATCGGGGTATCGCTACGATCACGACGAGGAAGACGGCGTGGCGGCCCAGTCCTACCTTCCGGAGGTGCTGCGCGGAAGCCGCTGGTACGATCCGGTGGCGCGCGGCTGGGAGGCGGAGGCGAGGCGCCGGCTCGAAGCGATTCGCGGCAGCCGGGCGCGGGCGGCGGCGGAAGCGGGCCCCGCGGAAGAGCCGGGGGCAGAGTCGGGGGCCGAGTCGGGCCCCGAAACCGGCGCCGAGACCATGGAGGAGAAGCGATCGACAGAGTGACGTCGGATCGGGTGGCGGAGCGCGCGGTGCTCGTGGGCGCGCCGCCGCCCGACATGCCGCAGGAGACGGTAGACGAACACCTCGAGGAACTCGCCCGCCTCGCCGGGACGGCGGGGGCCGACGTCCGGGGCGCGGTCGTCCAGCGTCTGCGCAGGCCGAACGCCTCGACCTTCATCGGCAAGGGGAAGGTCGACCGCCTCGGGCAGGCGCTCCGGGAGCACGACGCGACGCTCGCCATCTTCGACGAGGAACTCACGCCGGCGCAGGGGGCGAACCTGGAAGCGGCGCTCGGCGTGCGCGCGCTCGACCGCACCGAACTCATCCTCGACATCTTCGCGCTCCGGGCCCGGACGTCGGAAGCGAAGCTCCAGGTCGAACTGGCCCAGCTTCAGTACCTGCGGACGCGGTTGAAGCGGATGTGGACCCACCTCTCGCGGGAGGGCGGAGGCATCGGCGCGCGCGGGCCCGGTGAGCAGCAGATCGAGACCGACCGCCGGCTCATCGACCGGCGCCTGGCTCGGCTGCGGCGCAAGCTCGACCACATCGCGCGGGCGCGGGTCACGCAGCGCCGAGCCAGGAGCGAGCAGTTCACCGTGGCGCTCACGGGCTATACGAACGCGGGCAAATCCTCCGTCCTGCGCGCGCTCTCGGGCTCCGACGTCTTCGTGGAGGACCGGCTGTTCGCGACGGTAGACTCCGCGACCCGGGTTTGCGATCTCGAAGGTCCGGGCCCGATCCTCCTCACCGACACGGTCGGGTTCATCCGAAAGCTGCCGCACCATCTCGTGGCGTCCTTCCGGGCGACGATGGAGGAACTCGCCGAGGCGGACCTCCTGCTGCACGTGATCGACGCCTCGTCGCCGAGCCGGGACGAGCAGCGCGAGGCCGTGGAGGAGGTGCTGGCGGAGGCCGGCGCGGCGGACCGCCCCGTGATCGAGGTCTTCAACAAGATCGACCGGCTCACGCACGAGGAGGAGCGGGCGCTGCGCGAGCGCGCCGCGGCGGACGGCCGGCCGCACGTGCTGACCTCCGTCGTGGAGCGGGGTGGGCTGACGCCGTTGCGCGAGGCCCTTCAGGCCGCGATGCGGGCCCGCCTCGAGACGGTGCGGGTGAGTCTGCCCGCCGGGGACGGCGCGCGGCTGGCCGAGGCGTACCGGGAGGGCGAGGTGCTGGAGCGGGCGTACGAAGCCGGGTGCGTGGTCATCGTGGCCCGCGTGCCCGCCGGGGTGGCCGGCCGCTGGCGCGACAGCGGCCTGGTCGTGGAGCGGGCCGACGCCGCCTGAGGCGGCGGACCGTCGAACCGTCGAACCGTCGAACCGAAAACGGAGCACATCATGGCGAACAGCAGCTTCTCGCACCTGGTCGAGTGCCGGCTCTGCGTGAACATCGATCACGTGGCGACCGTCCGTCAGGCGCGCGGCACGGACGAACCCGACCCGGTGCGGGCCGCCGTCCTCGCCGAACTCGGGGGCGCGAACGGCATCACCGTGCACCTCCGCGAGGACCGCCGGCACATCCAGGACCGCGATGTGGAACTGCTGCTGGCGACCGTCCGCACCTTCGTCAACCTCGAGCTCGCGGCCGAGGAGCAGGTGCTCGCCCTCGCCGAACGCTGGCGCCCGGCTCAGGCCACGCTCGTCCCCGAGAAGAGGGAGGAACTGACGACGGAAGGCGGGCTGGACCTGTCGGTCGATCCGGCCCGCATCGCCGCCGCCGTGGCGAGGCTCCAGGACGCCGGGATCCGCACGTCGCTCTTCATTGACCCCGATCCCGCCTCCGTCGACGCTTCGGCCGAGGCCGGGGCGGCGGCGATCGAACTTCACACCGGCGAATACGCCAACGCGCCCGATCAGGCGAGCGCCGACCGCGAACTCGAGCGGCTGGAGGGTGCGGCGATCCGAGCCGATGCCGCCGGCCTCGCCGTACACGCCGGCCACGGGCTCACCTACGAGAACGTGCAGCCGGTGGCGGCGATCCCGGAGTGCGAGGAACTCAACATCGGCCACTCGATCGTGAGCCGCTCCGTGCTCGTGGGGATCGAGCGCGCGGTGCTCGAGATGTCGGAACTCGTGCGCGAGGCGCGCGCGTGAGAGGCCGTCTCACCGTCCTCATCGGCGTACTCGTCTCCGTCGCGCTCCTTGTCTGGGCGCTGCGGGGCGTCTCGGCGGCCGAACTCCTGAGACATCTGGGCGAGGCGAACGTCTGGCTGCTGATCGCCGCGACGGTCGTGGCCACGCTCACCTTCAACCTGCGCGCGATACGGTGGGAGATCCTGCTTCGCGCCTCGAACGGAAGCCTGCCGTTCGGTTCGCGCTACGCGGCCGTGTGCATCGGCTTCATGGCGAACAACGTCCTGCCGGGCCGGCTCGGAGAGTTCGTCCGCGCCTACTCGCTGTCGCGGATCACGCCGGTGCCCCTGAGCGCCGCCCTCGCCTCGCTCGTCGTGGAGCGCCTGCTCGACGCGATCGTGCTCATGGTGTTCCTCGTCCCCGCCTTCTTCATCGTCGGGGTCGACGAAGCCGCCTCCGGGACGCTGCGGGATCTGTTCACCCTGGGGGTCGTCCTCGTCTCCGCGAGTCTGCTCGCGCTCGCCCTCCTCGTCCGCTCGCCGGACCGCTTCCTCCGGCTGGCGGCCAGGTGGTCCCGCCGGGTCGCGCCGGACCGCGTCGCGGACCGCGTCATGGACGTGCTCTCCGCGTTCGTGGACGGCCTCGGGGCGTTGCGCCACGCGCACGTCTTCGCCCGCGCGATGCTGTGGTCGTTCGCCGTCTGGGCCTGGAACGCCGTCTCGTTCTACCTCGGGTTTCTCGCCTTCGGCATTGTCGGGCCCGGGTTCCTCGGCGCGCTCGTCCTCCAGAC
Organism: Candidatus Palauibacter australiensis; assembly: GCA_026705295.1. Lineage (NCBI taxonomy): Bacteria > Pseudomonadati > Gemmatimonadota > Gemmatimonadia > Candidatus Palauibacterales > Candidatus Palauibacteraceae > Candidatus Palauibacter > Candidatus Palauibacter australiensis. The sequence continues at coordinate 939 of JAPPBA010000081.1, read as the reverse complement.
GACGATCAGCTTCGCCGTCGCGATCCCGTCCACGCCGGGGTTCTTCGGACCGTTCGAGGCGGCCGCCCGCGTCGCGCTCGAACTCCACCAGATCGAGCCCGCGAGAATCATCAGCTTCGCCGCGGGCTACCACATCCTCACCTTCCTGCCCATCACCGTGCTGGGGATCTGGTACATGCGGCGCCTCGGGATCAGCCGCCGCGACTTCGGACGGAGCGAGGCGCCCCCGCCGGAGACGTCGGCGTGACGCCCGCCGCCGAGACCGGCGCGACGGCCGCGGGCGAGACCCGCGCGACGGCCGCCGCGGAGATCCGGACGGCCGAAGCGCACGCCAAGGTCAACCTGCGCCTGCGCGTGTTCGCCCGGGACGAAACGGGATTTCACGGCGTCGAGACCCTGCTCGCCCGCACGAGCCTGTCCGACACGGTGACCCTCTCCGCGTCCGGGCCCGAGGCGGGCATCACCCTCTCCGTCGATGGGCCGCTCGCCGATGGCGTCCCGGATGGTCCCGAAAACCTGTGCTGGCAGGCGGCGGAGCGTTTCCTGGCCCGCGCGTTCGGGCATCGGGGGCGCCGCGCGGTGCACATCCGCCTGACGAAACGGATCCCCATGGGGAGCGGGCTCGGCGGCGGGAGCGCGGACGCGGGCGCGACGCTGCGCCTGCTCGCCGACCGCTGGCCCCGCCTCGACGAAAGCGAACTCGTCGAACTCGCCGGCGAGATCGGCAGCGACGTGCCCTTCGCGCTCCTCGGCGTGCCGATGGCGCTGGGCTGGGAGCGCGGCCGCCGGCTCCTGCCGCTCCGCCCGCCGCGCTCCCGTCCCGCGCTGCTCGTCTGCCCCGGGATCCACGTTTCCACGCCCGAGGCGTACGACTGGCTCGGGCGAACGGCCCAGGACGCCGGCGCCGCCTCCGTGCTGCCCGGCGCGACGCGGCTGGCG
>JAPPBA010000080.1 GCA_026705295.1 Candidatus Palauibacter australiensis | reverse complement strand
AACGCCCGGACCTTGGACCAGGAGAGCCGCCCCTTCTCCATCTCGGCCGAGGTCAACGGCAGCTCGGCGAGGCAGCGGGCCGCCCGCAGCCGCTCGCGAGCCGCGCCGAGGGAGATCCCGGCGCGCCAGTTGAGCCAGTGGGCGCAGGAGCGCCACCCGCTCCAGCGTTCCTCCTCGTCGAAGCGGCGCAGCAGGGTCAGGAGCCGATACTGGGCGGCGTCGAGGTGGGCGCAGAGTTCGGCGATCTCGTCGCCGACGGGGTCGCCGTTCAAGACCGCGGGGTGCGAGACCGCAGCGTTCGAGGCATCAGCGGTCGAGGCATCGGGGGTGGAGGCATCAGGGGCGTCGGGCGTGACGGGCATGGCGTTCTCATCCGAATCTCAGGGTTCCAGGGGGCAGGCGGCACGGTTTGCGGCTCCCGCTTCGTGCCTCTCAGTTTCATACCCCGATCTTCGGTAAATGTTCGGGTTGCCTCTCAACGCGGTCTCAACGCGACCTTCAACGCGACCTTCAACGCCGGGACGTTCCCGCGGGAACGCCGGGGAACATCCGCTCGCCGCCGTAGTTGGCTTGACCTGACCGCATGGCGCGTGGATCTTGCACCCAGTTGAGAATGAATCTCATTCTAATCCAGTAACGGAGGAAGCATGTCCCGCAGTCGCAGCGCACTGCTCGCTTTCATCATGATTCCCGTGCTGTCGTCCGGCTGTGCCGGCGGAGGCGACGATACGGCGGAGTCCGAACCGGCCGCGACGGCGTCCGAGCCTGCCGCCGCAGCGTCCACCGAGGCCATGGGCGATACGGATGCCACCGACGATGCCGCAACGGCCGCTCTCCTGAACCCCAACCTCGCCAGTGAAGACGAGTTGACCGCAGTCCCGGGGATCACGGCCGACGTGGCCCGGGCGGTGGTCGGCGGACGGCCGTACCTGCGCGCGGCGGATCTTCACGCGGCGCTGGCGGAGGCGGTTGGGGGCGAGGCGGCGCTGGCGGCGTACGGCGCGCTCTGGCTGCCGATCAACCTCAACGACGTGACGAACGACGAGATCCTGCTGATCCCGGGCGTGGGGGATCGGATGGCGCACGAGTTCGAGGAGTACCGCCCGTACGTGGACATGGGCGAGTTCCGCATGGAGATCGGGAAGTACGTGGACGAGGAGGAGGTCGAGCGGCTCGCGCGCTACGTGTACGTCCCGATCGACCTGAACAGCGCCACCCGCGAAGAGATCATGGCGGTGCCGGGGATGAGCGAACGCATGGCCCACGAGTTCGAGGAGTACCGCCCGTACACCGACCTGGAGCAGTTCCGGCGCGAGATCGGGAAGTACGTGGACGAGAACGAGGTCGCGCGGTTCGAGCGCTACGTGACGCTGAACCCGGGCGGATAAGGGGCGGACAGGCGCGACCGGCTGCGGCGTGGCGGAGATGCTGCGATGATCCGGACCATCGTCTTCTGGCTGCACCTCACGGTGGCCGTGGCGGCCGGGTTGGTCATCCTCATGCTGGCGGGGACGGGGGCGGTGCTGTCGCTGGAGGAGACGGTGACGGGGCTATCGGAGCGGCGGTACTTCGTGCCCGCGCCGGAAGGCGCCGAACGGCTGCGTCCGGAGGGGGTCGCGCTGGCGGCGGGGCTCACGGCGACTTCGCTGAGCTATCGGTCGGATCCACGTGCGCCCGTGCGCGTCCACGAGGGACAGGACCTCTCCGCCCTGGTCGATCCGTACACGGGGCGCGTGCTGGCGAGGGGACCCGGCGGCCTCGAGCGGTTCTTCGAGGCCAACCACAACTGGCACCGCTGGTTCAACGTCTCGGGAGGCTCGGTGCGCCGGGCGCGGGCCGTGACCGGAGCGGTCAACCTGGCCTTCCTCTTTCTGCTGCTCACCGGACCGATCCTGTGGATCCCGCGGCCCGTCACCCGGCGGTCGCTCGCCAAAGCGCTCCTTCTCCGTCGCGGGACAAAGGGCGCCAAGCGCGACCTCAACTGGCACCAGGTCGTCGGGATCTGGTCCGTCCTGCCCCTGGCCGTGATCGCGACAACCGGGGTCGCCACGTCGTATCCGGCCGTGGGGGACCGAGTCTATCCCGCGGTGGGCAGCCTCGTGCCCGCCGGGGCGTGGCCGGCCGAGTCGGCGTCCGAAGGCGTGGGAATCGAGAGGACGGAAATCGAGGGGACGGAAGTCGAGGGGACGGCGATTTCGGGGGACGCCCGTCGCGCCCCGGATCCGGACCTCCGCGCCGCGCTCGCCACCGCCGAGGCATGGGCGCCGGAGTGGCGGACCCTGATCCTGCACATGCCGCGCCCCACGGACCCCGAAATCCGCGTCGAAGTGCGGGGAGGGCGCGCGGGCCAGCCTCAGAGGGCCGGCCTGCTCACCCTGGATGCCACCTCCGGCGCCGTGCGCGCGTGGGAGTCCTTCGCCGACGACACGCCGGCGCGGCGCGCCCAGCAGTTCCTGCGCTACGCGCACACGGGTGAGTACTGGGGGCTGCCGGGGCAACTGCTGGCGGGACTCTTCTCGCTGGCGGCCGCGCTCATGGTGTGGACCGGCCTCTCGCTGGCGGTCCGCCGGCTGCGACGCTTCGTCGAGTTGCGGCGCTAGCTGAGGCGCTCCGTCAGGCTTCGCCGGGCGCCGCCCACCAGCGGGACGGTTTGAGGCGCTCGCCGCGGCCGCCGACGCGGTCCAGCCACAGCGCGAGTCCCCGTAGCCGCGTGCCCGCCAGCCAGCGCCACACCCGACTCCACCGGTCCCGATAGTCGCGGTTGTACGGGCAGACGCGGATGCAGATCGAGCAGTCGGTGTTCTGGTTGGCCCAGAAGCGGAAGCACTTCTCGGCATCCGTGGTCCACTTTCGGATGCCCTGGATGTTCGAGCGGTTGTGGACCCGCGAGGACGGTTCGCCGTCGGCGATGGCCCCGGCGGGGCAGCCCTTCGTGCAGGCGCGGCAGAGGTCGCACGTCTCCTTCACGCCGAAGCGGGCGGGCCGGTCGTGGGCGAGCGGCATGTCGGTGAACACCTTGCCGAGCCGCACGCGGGGACCGTACTCGCGGGTGATGAGGAGACCGTGGCGCCCGTACTCGCCGAGCCCGGCCTGGATTGCGAGCGGGATGACCAGCGCCGAGTCGTTCATGCTGGCCACGGCGCGGTAGCCGAGGTTGACGATGTACTGGGCGATCGCCAGCAGCACGATCGTGTCCCGCGAGTAGGTGGCGCCCGTCGCGGTGCCGCTGAGCGCGGAAGGCGCCGTGCTCAGCAGTTCCCGGTCCATGGATTGCGCGATCACGATCACGTTCTCGAGATCGGTGGAGATCTCCTGCGGTTTCTCGTGCTCGTTCTCGCGGCTGTAGGCGTGCGTGTAGAGCCACCGCTCGTCGTTCCCGGTGACCCCCACCAGGTCGGCGCCCAGCGTCTTCGCGGCCTGCTTGATCTCGCGCGCCATCTCCTCGGGAGACTCCACCGGCAGCGTGTGGCCCGGACCCTCCCGAACGCTGGTGTACGGGTCGAGGAAGCCTTCGCGGCGGTCGTCGCCGTCCCGCAGTTCCGCGAAGATGTCCGTCACGTGCCAGGACGCGTTGCGCAGCGCGTAGTCGCGCTGGGTGAAGCCGTCAACGGACCGCCAGGTCAGCTTCGGCGTGCGGTACGTCTCGTAGAACATGTCCGAGCGGTGCGTGCGCACCTCCGGGTCCCAGAAGGAGCGGCAGAAGATGTCGTCCCTCTGTGAGAAACGCTGGAAGTCCTCCCGGATATCGAAGCCGGCTTCCCTGTCCCTGGCCGTGTCCCTGGCTCTGGCCCTGTCCGTGTCCACTCAGAGATCCCGGCAGCCGAATTCGATGCCCGTCTTCACGGCCTCGACCAGCTCGTCGATGTCCGACCGGGTCACGATGAGGGGCGGAGCGATGGTCACCGTGTTGTTCAGGCCGGGGATGCTGCGCGTGGTCCGGCCGACCAGCACGCCCTCCCGGGCGGCCCTGCCCACCACGGCCGCCATGACGTCCTCGCTCACGGGCGCCTTCGTCGCCTTGTCCTCCACCAGTTCCACGCCGGCGAACAGGCCCCGGCCGCGGATGTCGCCGACGTGGTCGTGGTCGAGCAGCTCCCGCAGGCGGTCCTGGAGGTAGGCCCCCACCGCGCGGCTGTTCTCGATCAGGTCCTCGTCGTCGATGATGCGCAGGTTCTCGAGCGCGGCCGCGAACCCGACGGTGCAACCGCCGTAGGTGCTGATGTCCCTGAAGTAGTGGAAGCGGTCGCCCGGATCGCCCAGGAACCGGTCGAACACCTCGCCGCGCACCGCCGCGGCGGAGATCGGCGCGTAGGAGCTGGCCATGCCCTTGGCCATCGTGACGATGTCCGGGACGAAGTCATAGTGCTCGAACCCGAACATCGTCCCCGTGCGCCCGAACCCGCACACGACTTCGTCGATAATCAGCATGACGTCATAGTTGTCGCAGATCTCGCGGATAATAGGATAATATTCCTCGACCGGAGGAATGACGCCCCCGCCCGCGGTGATCGGCTCGAGGATCACGGCCCCCACCGTGCCCGGCCCCTCCTCCTCGATCGCGTCGCCGAGGGCGCGCGCGCACTCGATGTTGCAGTCCGGATACGTCTTGTCGAAGGGACAGCGGTAGCACATCGCGTGCGGAATCCCCGAGAATCCGTCCGGGAAGGGCCCGTAGGCCTCCTTGCGCTCCTCCTGTCCGCTGGCGGCGAGGCAGGCGATGGTGGTGCCGTGATAGTCGCGGTCCCGGTACAGGACCTTCGACTTGCGACTCCCGCTCAGGTGGGCGATCTGGCGCACCATCTTGATCGCCTTCTCGTTCGCCTCCGAGCCGCTGTTGGCGAAGAAGATGTGATCCAGGCCGTGCAGCCACTCGGCCAGCGCGCTCGCATATTGGGCGGCCGGGACCGTGCCGACCACGCCCGCATAGTACGGCAGCCGCGCCAACTGCTCGTAGACGACCCGCGCGATGCTCTCGCGCCCGTGGCCGACGTTCACGCACCAGACGCCGCCCGAGGTCCCGTCCAGGTACTCCTTCCCGTGGATGTCGCGGACCCGCGCGCCGCGGCCCTCCACGAACACCTGCGGATCCTGCGTCTCGAAGACGCTGTGCTGGAACAGGTGGTGCCAGAGGTGCTTGCGGTCCTTCTCGATGACGTCCTGGACGTCGTAGTCCGCCAGCAACGCCTGTGTGTCGGACATCCGGCTCTCTTTCTCCTCGCGGGCCGCCGCGGCCCGGCTGGCTCGGCCTGCTAGCTCAGGCTGAGGTGCGCGTACTTCTCCAGGTGGCGGGTGGGCATCGCGAGCGCGTCCCGGCGGAACGGCTCCGCGAGCACGTTGGCGCCTCCCTCGACGACCGCGTTGATGACGCACGGCCGGCCACTCGCCGCCGCCTCCACCGCGTCGCGCACCACGTCCTGCACATCGCGATAGTCTTCGACCGTGTAGCCCCTCGCGCCCATCGCCTCGGCCACCTTGGCGAAGTCCGGGTTGGCGCTGAGGTCGGTGCCCACGAAGCGATGGTCGTAGAAATCGATCTGGTTCTTCTTCTCGGCGCCCCACTCGTGGTTGTTGATGACGATGGCGATGACCGGGATCTCCTCGCGCACCGCCGTCATCACCTCGCTCATGCCGCTGATGCCCCACGCGCCATCCCCCTGAATCGCGAACACGGGAGCCGCCGGATTGCCGACCTTGGCGCCCAGCGCGGCGCCGTACGCGAAGCCGCAGTTCCCCCACGTGAGCGCGGCGAGGTGCTGCCGCGGGCCGTCGAAGCGGAGGTATCCGTTGGTGATCGAGCAGGTGTTGCCGATGTCCGTGGTCACGAGCGCGTCGTCGGGCAGCGCGCGCGTGAACTCCCACAGGAAGCGCCGGGGGTGCATGAGGGCGCTGGTGGACGAAGACCATTCCTCGAGTTCCTCGTCCCAAGTCCGCTTCTCGCGGGCGACGTCGGCGATGCGCGCCTCGTTCCGCCCGGGGTTCGGCCGCGCCTTCCTCAGTTCGTCGAGCAGTTCGACGGCGTACTCTTTCACGTCCGCGACGGAGAAGAGGGCGGGGATCTTGCTCATCCCCCACTGTCGGGCGTCCCGGTCCACCTGGATGAGCGTGGCGTCTTCGGGCCAGTAGGTCATGTCGTACTGCGGCAGCAGGCCGAAGACCCCGAGCCGGGTCCCGAGCGCCAGCACCACGTCCGCCTTGGCGATCGTACGCATGGCGGCCTTCGACCCGCAGTAGCCGATCGGCCCGCACCCCAGTTCGTGGCTGTAGGGAAAGGTGTCGTTGTGCAGGTACGTGTTGACCACCGGGGCGCTCAGGTGCTCGGCCAGCGCCGTGACTTCCGCGAGCGCGTCCCCCTGGCTGACCCCTCCCCCGGAGACGATGACCGGATAGCGGGCGCCGCTCAGGATCCGGACCGCTTCCTCGATGTCCCGCCGGGGAGGCCGGCCGGGGCCGAGGACGGGGGTCGCGAAGATCTCCTCCTCGATGTCGCCGTAGAAGTAGTCCCGGGGGATGTTGAGGTGCGTGGGGCCGAGTTCGAGCTTGGCGCGGTAGAAGCAGCGCCGCGCCAGTTCGCCCATGCGCTCGGGGCGGTTGACGCGCACCTGGAAGACGGTCTGCGCCTCGAACATCGGCATCTGGTCGAGTTCCTGGAAACCTCCGGTGCCGATGCCGAGCGATCCCGTTTCCGGGGTGATCGCGACGACGGGGGAGTGCGCCCAGAAGGCGGCCGCGATCGCGGAGACGAAGTTGGCCGCGCCGGGGCCGTTCTGGGCGATGCAGGCCTGGGGCCTTCCCGTGACCCGCGCCAGCCCGTCGGCCGCGTGCGCGGCCGCCTGTTCGTGCGCGACGGAGATGAAGCGGATGCCCGCCTCCGGGA
>JAPPBA010000079.1 GCA_026705295.1 Candidatus Palauibacter australiensis | reverse complement strand
GCTCCGCGTCGCGCGCGCCGAACAGGAGGAAGGGGACCGGGGCCGGCTCGTGAGGGATTCGATCGGGGCCGCCCTCGACGCGCTCGCGGCCGAGGTCGAAGGCGACCCGGACGCCGCGGCGCCCGTGCTGTACCGGCTCGCAGCGGGATACGACGCTCACGTGCCGCAGCGGAAGAACGACGCCGACCGATGGCTGGAGCGACTCGAAGCGGCGCCGGACCGGGGCGTGCTGGCCGACGACCTGCGGTACTGGGACTTGACCATCGATTTCGAGATGGCCGTGCGCGGGTATGCGGACAGTACCGTCGACATGTCGCGCCTCGCCGCCGAGGGGCTGAAGTCGAGGCGCCTTGGGCGGCGGAGCGCGTGGGTGAGCCGGAATCTCACGGCCGTGAGAGAGCGTGCGCTCGCTTCAATAGCCGGTGATGCGCCGAGCGGCAGAGCGGTGAGGGGAGCCGTGACCGTTGCGGCGGAGCCTCCCCATGCAAAACTCGATCCGGAGGCTGCCGAGCCGTTGTTCGATGCCGCGATGGACGTGGTGCGCTGGCAGTCGCGCGCTCAGTTCTCGGCGATCCGCAGCCTGCTCTACTTCGGGATCGAGCCGCGGGCCGTGCTCGACGCGGCGATCGCGATCGAGGACGACCTGCGAGCAAACCGCCCGGGATACCTGTACCCCGGCCTCCAGGGCGACGAGCGCGAGCGGTCGCGACGGAACTCGATCAACAGCGCCCGCATCCTCCAGGCCCGCGCGCTCACCCAACTCGGGGAGATCGAAGCGGCCGGCGATCTGTTCGGGCAGGTGGCGACCGAATCGAGGGGCTCCCGGTCGCTGGGAGAATACGGACGGCACCTGCTGCGCACGGGCCGGCCCGAAGAGGCCCTGGATGCCTTTGTCGAGGCGATGGCCTTCGGCGGATCCTGGCTCGAGCCCCTCGCCGAAGAAGCCGCCGCGGCGGCGGATCTCCTGCCCGAGACGGTCGAGGAACGGCTCGCGGCGCGCCGTCCCGTGGTTGGAGAGGAGTTGGAGCGGCGCGAACTGGGCCAGCGCATCGAGCGCGAGGCGCCGCAGTTCGCGATCGCCGACCAGGACGGGGTCGAGTGGCGGCTGTCCGACCTCGAGGGAAAGATCGTCGTGCTCAAGTTCTGGGCGACGTGGTGCGGGCCGTGCCTCCAGGAGTTCCCGCACTTCGTTGAACTCCTCAAGACGTATGAGGACGATGAGGAGGTCGTGTTCCTAACCGTCGCCACCGCGGGGTCTCCCCGCGAAGAGGTCGCGAGGCAGATCGAGGAGGGCGGCTTCACGTTCCCGGTTCTCTTCGACGAGCAGGGCCTCGCCCTCGACTACGAGATCCTCGCCTACCCGACGACGTTCTACCTGGACCGGGCGGGATTCATCCAGTTCAAGCGCGCGGGCTTCGAAGAGTCCGGCTACGAAGAGGGCGTCGCCCGCCGCATCGACGCCCTCCGCACTGAGGCAGACGCGCCCGCTTCGCCCTGACCGCGGAGAACAGGCGCCCCCTGGCCTTGTGTTCAGCGAATGCAGATGACGCTGACGCCGTCAAGCTCCAGTTCGGCCCAGGCCCGGTCGGCGGTGAGTGCCGCGAGGCCGAGTTGGCGCGCGGTAGCCAGGCACGCCCTGTCGCCGAGACTCAAACCGAGCTGCCGGGTCGACTGCCGATACGCCCCGCTCAGCAGGGCTGCGGGTCTGTCGAACGGGAAGACTTCGATGCGGGAGTCTTCGAAGAAGCCCTCGACCTCCTCCTCGGTCCAACCTTCGCTGCCGAGCCTGGAGGCCACCTCGGCAGCGTTTACGGCCGATATCGCCGCGCCCCGCCGCACGACATCCCACACCCGGTTTGCACCTTTCTCTTTGAAGACAAGAGCCAGGAGCGCCGATGCGTCCAGCAGCGCCGCGGGGAGCCTCATTCCTCCGCGGCCTCTCTACGCCTCTCCGCGATGAATGCATCGACAACGCTACCGGTCGTCCGCTTCCTGCGCTTGGCAAGTTCCTGATAGCGACGGATGACCCCATCTGTCGTAGTGACCCTGAGCGTGTTCCCCTCGAGTCCAACCAGTAGCTGCTGCGGGCCGCTGATTCCGAGGGCCTTCCGGAATTTTCCGGGCACAACCAACCGGCCAGCGGCGTCGATCGCCACCAGCTCGCTCTGAACCGTATCACCGGCCGGGCTGTTCACCGCTTCAATCATGGAACCACCTCGTATATGGTGTTCTTGTTAGTATGGTATAAACGATTTTATGCCATATCGCCATGTCTTGGCAACATCACAAAAGGTCGTGGAGGGCGGTGGCCGGCCAAGAGGGCGGTCGGCATCTTGCGACTTCGCATGCCGCAGAGGACCGAGGACGTCCAACAGGATCGCAAGCATGAGCCGCATAGCCAACGCAGCGCTGCTGATCGCCGCCGCCCTCTCGCCGGCGCCGGGTGCGCACGCCCAGGCGGCCCCCGACGCGCTGACGGTGGCGGACTACGCGCGGGCGGAGGGGCGGCTCGCGAGCCAGGTGAATCCGCTCGTGCTCGGGGCTTCCGTCATTCCGGTCTGGCTGGAGGACGGGCGGTTCTGGTACCGAAACCGGTTCGAGGGCGGCACCGAGTACGTCCTCATCGATCCGGCCGCGGGGACGCGGGAGCGCGCCTTCGGCCACGCGCGCATGGCCTCTGCGCTCGCCGCGGCGACCGGCGAAGAGTACGCCGCTTTCGCCCTCCCGTTCGGAGATCTCGCCTTGGAGGCCGGGACAGTCCGCTTCGAGGTCGATGTGGAAGGAGAGACGTACGCCTGCGAACTCGACCCCGACCGCTGCGAGGTGGTCCCGGCGCCCGAGGCCACGACGGCCCGCCGCTTCGACATCGTGTCGCCGGACGGGACCAGGGCGGCCTTCATCCGCGACCACAACCTGTGGCTCCGGGATCTGTCCACGGAGGAGGAGACCCGACTCACCGACGACGGGGTCGAGGACTTCGGCTACGCGACGAACAACGCGGGCTGGGTGAAGAGCGACCGTCCCGTGCTCAAGTGGTCTCCCGACTCGCGACGCATCGCCACGTTCCAGCACGACGCCCGCGGGGTGGGGATGATGTACATGGTCACGACCGAGGTCGGGCACCCGGAACTCGAGGCGTGGCGCTACCCGCTCCCGGAGGACTCGGTCATCTTCCGCATCCACCGGGTGGTGATCGACACGGAGGCGCCTGCGGGGAGCCGCGTCGTCCGCATGGACATGCCCCCGGATCAGCACCGATCCACCGTGTGCGACCACGTGGCCTGCGGTGGCACGTTCTCCGACGTCGAGTGGAGCGCCGACGGCTCCCGGTTCGTCTTCGTGTCGAGTTCGCGCGACCACAAGCGGGCGCTCGTCCGCATGGCCGACGCGAGCACGGGCGAGGTCCGCGACCTGTTCGAGGAGGTCGTGGAGACGTTCTTCGAGTCCCACGCCAACTGGCGCTATCTCTCCGAGTCCGAAGAGATCCTCTGGTACTCGCAGCGCGACGACTGGGGACACCTCTACCTCTACGACGCGGACAGCGGGGAACCGAAGCGCCAGGTGACCTCGGGCGCGTGGCAGGTGGAGGACCTGGTGGCGGTCGACGCGGAGGCCCGGGAGATCCTCTTCATGGGCAACGGTCGGGAACCCGGCGATCCCTACTTCATGTACCTGTACCGCGCCGGTCTCGATGGCGGGGACGTCCGACTCCTCACGCCCGACAGCGCGAACCACGTGGTCTGGCTCGCGCCCGACGGCGAGACGTTCGTCGACCAGTACTCCACGCCCACGACCCCGCCCGTGACCGTCCTCCGCGACATGGACGGCGAGTTGCTGCAGACCGTCGAACGGGCCGACATCTCGCGCCTGGAGCGGACCGGCTGGCAGCCTCCGATCCCCTTCACGGTGAAGGCGCGCGACGACGAGACCGATCTGTTCGGGCTGATGTTCCGTCCCTCGAACTTCGATCCAGGCGCCGAGTACCCCGTGATCAACTACCTCTACCCGGGGCCGCAGAGCGGAAGCGTGGGGAGCCGGAACTTCCGCGCCGCGCACCGCGACCTCCAGTCGCTGGCCGAACTCGGGTTCGTCGTCATCGAACTCGACGCGATGGGGACGCCGAGGCGCTCGAAGACCTTCCAGGACGCGTACTACGGGAACATGGGCGACAACGGGCTCCCGGATCAGATCGCCGGCATCCGCCAACTCGCGGAGCGCCACCCCTGGATCGACGTCGACCGGGTCGGGATCTACGGCCACTCCGGCGGCGGCTTCGCCTCCACGTCGGGGATCCTGCGCTACCCCGACTTCTACAAGGTCGCCGTCTCCCAGGCCGGGAACCACGACAACCGCAACTACGAGGACGACTGGGGAGAGAAGTACCAGGGGCTGCTCGAGGAGTACGCCGACGGCACGACCAACTACGACAACCAGGCGAACCCGCTCGTGGCGGAGAACCTCAGGGGCAAGCTCCTCATCGCCCACGGCACGATGGACACGAACGTCCCGCACTCGAACACGATGCTCGTCGTGGACGCCCTCATCGCCGCGAACAAGGACTTCGACCTGCTGCTCCTCCCGAACCGCGGCCACGGCTTCGGCAACGAGCCCTACATGATGCGCCGCCGCTGGGACTACTTCGTCCGCCACCTCCTCGGCGCCGAGCCGCCCCCCGAGTACGAGTTCGGCAAGCTGCAGCCCCTGGTGCCATGATCCGCGTCATCAGCCGGATCATCGTTGACGTGTCGCCTTGAGAGCGCGAAACGACACCGCACCCAATGCCCTGCCGGGATACGCGGTCCCGCAGGAACCGGCGGCTGAGGGAACGGTTCTCGGCAGCCGCGACCTGATCCCGCGTCTCGAGAAGTTGCTCAGGCACGCCACGCATGTGGACATCGCCACGGCGTGGGCCACCGGCGGCGAACACCTCCGGCTGCTGGCCGATGCCGCGAAGAGGAACCCCGCGTCGGGGGACCATGGTCCAGTTGCTGCGGCGTCTGGATCGAGCGTCAAGCGGGAGTCGGTATCCGCTCCACGTCGATCCGGTCGGCATTCTTCATGGCCTGCGCGAGGTCGTAGGCCGACTGGAGGCGATACCAGGTCGCGGCCCCGCCTCCGAACGCCTTGTCTAGGCGGATCGCCATTTCGGGAGAGATGCCTGAACGGCCGTTGACGAGTTCGGAAAGCTGCTTTCGGCTGACGCCCAGCCTCCGCGCCGCCTCCGTCACGGTGAGCCCCAAGGGCTCGAGGCAGTCATGGCGCACGGACAGGCCCGGATGCGGCGGGTTCTTCATCGGCATGTCGCGGGCCTCCTAATGGTAGTCGATCAAATCAACGTCCCTGACATCACGCCCGTCGAAACGGAAGACGACGCGCCAGTTGGCGGACACCCTCACCGACCAATACCCCGCGCGGTCGCCTTTCAGCGGGTGGAGCCGAAGACCCGGCAGGTTCATGTCCTCGGGCTTGGCCGCCACGTCTAGGCGAGCGAGGATCCGCTCCACCTTGGCGATGAGGTCAGGAGGAATTCGTCTCCGGTCTCCCTTCTCGAACAACCGCTCGAGGCCGCGGTGGCGAAAGCCTAGAATCATTGCATGGGAAGTGTAACGTGTCACCGGTCAAGTGGCAACGCGCTTGGAACTGCCCGAAAATTGACGGACCAGGGGGCTGGCAGAATCTTGGTTCGGCGGATCGCATCCGGCCGCTGCCGCCGGTCCGATATGGACCCGAAGGATCCATGACGCTTCGAGATGTCCCATGATTGCGACGATTACGAAGGACAACCTGCCCGAGGTCCGGGACCTGCTGCAGCGCATGGTGCGGGAGGCGTTTCCCCATGTGGAGTTCACGGATATCTGGGTGCGGGGACGCGAGTCGTGGGGTTACGGCGATGAACCCGACGAGGTCGTCGACATCTGGAGCGTCTACGAAGGCAAGGTGGGTCAGATCGACCCGCGTGTACGGAACCGGTTCCGCACGCGCGTGGTGGATACGCTGCGCGAGATGGGCATAGCCGCGTCGCCCGTCACGCGGTTCATCACGAAGGACGACGCAGGAGACTGGGTTCCCGAGGGCTTCTGACCTCCTCACTGACAGCGCTGCAACCTGGACGCACTCGGGTTCTAGGCCACGCCTCCGGATCCGCGTGAAGATGGCGAACCGTCGCCTCGAAGGACTTCGTGGGGAAGCGTGAGGAGGCCCATGGCTGGACGGAAAGCGATTCGGGTTGTGAGTTGGAACATCGCCGGCCGGCGGGAGCCGTGGCGGCAACTTCTGGAGATGGGCGCCGATGTCGCGTTGCTCCAAGAGGCAAGGAACCCGCCTCCGGATGTCGCGCCGGAGGTGGAGTTCGGAGAAGAGCCCTGGCTCAAGCATCAGTTCGACCGCTGGTGCCGGATCGTTCGCCTCTCCGACCGAGTCCGCGTTGATCAGTTTACGCAGATCGACCCCATCAGCGTGACGGAGTCCGACCAGATGCCGGTGAGCGGCATCGGCATCAACGCGGCCGCGCGCATCGTTCCCGAAGCCGGGGAGCCGTTCATCGCAATTTCGATGTACGCCCGGTGGATGCAGCCCCATCCCTCGACGCGGAGCAAGTGGAGCGTCGGCTTCCCCGATGGGTCGGCGCACCGCGCCATCTCGGACCTGTCGGCCTTCATCGGTCACGAGGACCCCGGATCGCACCGCATCCTCGTGGCCGGAGACCTCAACATGAATCCCGACGCCTGGCCGGAGGGCGAGGAATACTGGAGCCAGCGCGAACGGACGGTGTGGACGCGCATGGAGGCACTCGGCTTCCAATACCTGGGGCCGCACGACGGTCCGACGTACCATTCGAACCGCGGATCGCCCGAGCGTCCATCCGGCCAGCTGGACCATGCTTTCGCGTCGCGGGGCTTTTCCGAGGCGATCACCGTCCGCGCGTTGAACACGCCTGCGGAATGGGGCGCCAGCGACCATTGCCGCCTGGCGATCGAGGTGTCGCCGTAAGGGGGAGCCCCGCAATTGGGCCGCGGCGGACATCGTCACTTCTTCCTGCGAGGTGACGCGAGCCGACGTTCTCGCGTCATCTGCATGACGGGCAGGCCTCCGGCTTCGGAGGAGACCGGGCTCCCGACTCCTGGAGGATATCGATGAAACGCCTCGCCGTGCCGTTGACGCTTACGATCGTCCTGTTGGGCTGCGGACCGATGATCATGACGCGGCCGGCGAACGTCGACGCGGGTGGATTCGATTGCGTGAGTGCGACGCTGCAGCGCCTCGGATACATGATCACGGCCGGTGACCGCTCACTCGGGTTTGTAAGAGCCGAGCGCACGCACGGGCTGTTTCGGGAAACCAATGTCCTGGTCGTCAACTACGTCGTCGCCGGCACAGTGGACGACGAATCGGCGGACACGATCCAGGTGAGGGTCTCCCGACCCGGCGGGAAAGGTCCGAGCAACAACGGTGTCTCCGACGCCGAGCAATTGCTGGACCGGTGCGGAAGCTCTGAACCACAGCCTAGAACCCGATATTGAACCGGTCGAGCAGGGTTATGATGAAGGTCAACAGGGCCATCGCCCCAGCGGCAAGCATCAGTCGGCTGGTGATGACCGATTTCCTGACCCACCGATGGATGTGCAAGGCGGCGTGTGCGGTTTCGACCAGGTGCTTGCCCGCCGCGATTGCACGGCGACGCGCTCTGGGCGGCCCGGATGTGCTGTACTCGAAGCGACTGCCGAGCAGGCCCGTCGCGTGAGCCAGTGAGACGATGATTCCCGGGCGGAGATCGACCTCTCCGTCGCCCGTCACGGCTTCGCTGACTTCGGTGATCAGCCGGTGTTCGGTGTCGGTGTCGACCGTCGGGTAGACCTTGCTGGGGAAGATCCGAAGCGTCCGAGCCTCTTCGCTGCCCAGGATGCCCCGGTTGCAGAGTCCTTCGGCGGTGCGGTTCGTGAGTTGCTTCAGCATGGCAAAAGCCGAAATCCACGCGGTGCCCCGACGACGCCGGGACCCCCTGACAAGGGCCAGAGCCTCGTCGAGAATCTCATCGCCCACGTGGTCCGATCTGCTGTCCACGGCTTCGACAAACCCCTTCTTGCCCGCCTCGATACGGATCCAACCCTCGGAAGCGAGTTCGGCAAGGATCGCCGCGCCCATGGCCGTTTGGAAGAGCGCCGAGCTGTCCAGGGCGCCGTTCCGCTGGCGCAGGGACAGGAGGAGCAGCTGCTCGTGAAGATGGAGATCCAAGCGGGAGGATGACATTTGAGGACACCTCCGAGTATCGGGGTGATCTGCCTGCACGGAATCTGGGGTGCCTGCGCGGACCGCGGCTACCGGGCCGTAGGATGTGACCGTGCGGGACGTTCTCGCGTCAATCGGGATGACGGGCAGGCCTCCGACTTCGGAGGAGACCGCGCTCCCGACTCCTGGAGGGCATTGATGAAACGCTTTGCCGCGCCGTTCATGGCCGTGACGGCAACGATGGCCTGTGCGGTACAACCCCTGATCATGACACGTCCGGCAGGCGTGCAAGCTGGTGGGCTCGACTGCGTTCGCGTGACGTTGCAGCGTCTCGGATACATGATCACCGCCGGTGATCGTTCACTCGGGTTCGTGAGAGCGGAACGGATGCGTACGCGCGAAGCCTTCCCGACCGGTCATCTGATCACCGATGCGCTGGTCGTGAACTACATCAGCGCGGGTACGATGGACGACAACTCGGACAACGTGATCCAGGTAAAGGTCGCGAAGGTCGGGGAGCATCGAGACAGGGCGCCAGCCCGTGAAGCCATCTCCGACGCCGAGCACTTGCTGGACCGGTGCGGGAAGCTCTGAACCACAGAGTTCCGCATGCGTGAACGGGAGTGGCCGACCCCGACATCGAGGGTCGCTGCCACCTTGGCCATCCTGCTGGCCGCTGCCCTGCAGGGAACGGCTTCCGCTCAAACACGCGATTCTCTCCCCGCGAGCAACCTTCTTCGCGATCCCGACCGGGACGCCTACCTGGACGAGACCGCCCGCCGGCTCGTGCTCGGGTTGAAGGCCGCCCGGGATACCGCACGCCTGACCATCGACGCGTACACGGCGCTGATCCGCGAGCGGATGGGCTTCGAGATGCCCTCCTACCAGCGCAACCGGCCTTGGCTGCACGGTGAACGCACGGCCCGCGTGCGGTGGTCGCGCGACGAGCCCGCCGTTGTGCACGTGCTCGCAGCACGGTTCCGGGATGCACTCGTCGATCCCGGGGATTCGGAGTTCTTCGGCGGGCTGCGGGCGGAACGGTTCGCAGCCGACCCGCTGGGCGACCCGTTCAAGTTCGGCTTCACGGTCTTCGGGCGGTCCTTCGGGCAGTCTCCGGAGGCCGAGACCACCACTCGCAGCCCGCTGGGGCCGGATTCCGAGCGCTACTACCAGTTCCGCTCCGGGGATACGATCGCCGTGCGGTTGAGCGATGGGAGCACGTTGCGGGCGGTCGCCGTCGCAGTGATACCTCGCTATTCCAGCATCCGCCTCGTCTCCGCGATCATGTGGATCGACGCGGAAACTTTCGGGCTGGCGCGCGTCGCCTACCGGCTGGCGAAACCGGTCGACCGTGAGATGACCTGGCAGCTCCGGAACGGCGGGCGCTGGAGCCCGGGCCTGAATCTCGACATCGGTGACGCTGATTCCGCCGACAGTGTACCCGCACCCGATTCAACTTCCCATCGGCCCAGCTTCTTCGACCGGCTGGTCAACGGGGCGTTCAACGGCGCGTTGCCCCGCATGCGGTTCGACATCTCGACGGTGGTCGCGGAGTACGAACTCTGGGAGATGCGCCACTGGTTGCTCCGAAGCGTGACATGGCGGGGGGACACGGGCGCGATGGAGGGTGTCACGGCCTCCGGCCTCGCGCCTCTCGCCGTTCCAGTGATGATTGACTGGACGCTCGAAGTCGAGGACATCCGCGAACGCGCGACAGGAGCCACGCCGGGGACGCCGGCTACAGCCGCCGAGGCTCTTCGGCTCTGGAGCCAGGAGGGGGACAGCATCAGCGCGGCGCTGGCGGAAGCGGAACCCGGTGAGACGGTCACGATCACGCCTGCGGACCGGCAGGCGCTGATCGCGAGCGACCTGCTGCCCCCGACCGTATGGGAGGAGGATGGCAGACTCGATGACGCCGCCATCGGACGGATCGCGGCGGAACTCGCGGCCATCGGCGCCGGCGAAGGGGGCGAACGCGCCGAGGCGCCGAGCCCCTGGCTTTTCGATCCCCCCGGCAAGACACTGAGGCTCCTGCGCTACAATCCCGTGGAACGCGTGTCACTGGGCACCCGCCTGCAACGCGACCTTGGGTGGGGACGCGCAGCCTTGACGGCGAGGTTCGGGACTGCGCGCGTGGCGCCGGACATCGACCTCACCCTGCAGCGCAGTCATCCCGGCCACACGATGCTCGTGTCCTTCTATCGGTCGTTGCGGGATGGCGAGCCGGGCGAAGGTGTCAGCACGCCCGGGATCTACGTGACCGGAGACGCCGCGGACTTCCATTGGTCGCGGGGCGCCGCGATTCGGTTCCTGCCTCCCGCCGGAAAGAGGAACTGGCTGTCCCTCCGCCTCTTCGCCGAGCAGGACGCCGACATCGCGACCGACGCCAGGCGGAACCGGGTGGGGACGGCCGTCGCGTGGAGGCCCTGGCTCGGAGGGCCGGAGCCGGGGTCGTTCGGCGTGGGCGGCCGCGTCGGCTTCCGCGCATCGGCGGGGGACAATCCACACGTGCGGGCCATCGTCGAGGGGGCGCTGGTGATCCCCTTCTCGTCCCGGCTGTTGCTGGGGATGCAGGCCGGAACGGCCCGGGTGTGGGGCGACCCGGCGCCGCACGATCTCTGGCGCTTCGGTACCAGCGGCCGGTGGCTCCGGGGCCACGCGCAATCCGTCCGGGGGTCACGAATCCACATGGCCAGAATTGATCTGCAGCGGCGGATCGGCTTCCTCCGCCTCTCCCTGTTCGGCGACTGGGCCTCCGCCGGAGGCCACGACTACTACGCCGTGGGCGCGGGACTCGTCTTCATGGACGGCATTATACGGGTGGATGTGGCCCGCGGCTTGGGGTGGGGCCGAGAAGGTGCCGCCGACCCTGTCCTGAAGCTGCACTTCCGCGCCGGCGCGATCTTCTAGTCCTCAAGGCGAGCCGCAACATCTCCGGCGTTCAGGCGAGCGCAGAGCGCTTGGTCGCTACAGCCGGAGTCTTCTCTGGATGTTGAATCCGAGGCGCCACGAGTTCGTGTCGAAGAAGTCCTCGGCGGCGCCGGCGAGCGTATGCGTCGGATTCATCCGGTGCTGATTCGTGACGACGATCTTGAAGAAGTGTCCAGGCGTGCGGATTTCGACGCCGAAGGAGGCGGAGTCGTACTCCTGGTCCTCCCTCGCGCCGCTGAAGATCCACTCGGCGAAGAGGCTCCACATGCGGCTGAGGTAGATCTGGCCGGTCGCACCGACGGAAACCGCGGCCTCCCGGTCGGCGTCTTCGATTCGCGGATTCCAGAGGAGCGTGGGCACGACACCGAGTGCGACGCGGTCGGCGACCCTGGTGTTGGCGATCACCTGGACGTAGGCCTGCATCTCGTTATCCACGGCCGTGCCGTCGCGGCGACCGCCGGCGTACGCGCTGGTGCGGGGCGCGAGCGCGTGCCCGTGACCCGCGTGGCTGTCGTCCGGCTCGACTTGCAGGTTCCACGCCATGCCGGTCTGCGCCGCGAACTCGACGGGACCGGTGGCGCCATCGAGCCGCAGCCCGGCGAAACGGGCGTTGAACTCCAGGTTGTCCAGACTGTTGGAACGAAGCACGCCGATGGTGACGTGGTCCTGGGGCGTATACGCCAGCCCAAGGCGATTCAGCACGAATCCGTCGAGTCCCCAGAGGTCGCTCGCACCGCCCGACACGTAGCCGAACCGGTGCGAGATCTCGATGTGCAGGTCGCCCGCGCGCGAGGCGGCCGCGGTCGGGAGGGTCGCGGACTGCGTGGAGGCGAAGACGTTCTGGGCGACCGCCGCACCCGGCGAACCCAGACAGACCGCGAGGACTCCGATGACCTGTTGTCGCAAAGATCCCGAAATCAACATGCGTGGCTCCTCCATCGAAATCGGCGGACGGGATACCGCAAAAAGGCTGCGGTCTCGCGATCAAGCGCAAGAAGGAGGCGGCTCGGATCACTAGTGCGGGAGGTCGGTTATTCGTCCTCAAGGCCGAGCCGCTTGGCGAGTTCGTCGACATCGACGACTACGCCCTCACCGCGTTCGATGGAGGCAATGGACTCGCGGAGGTGCCGGGCGTTTGCCGGGGAGCGGAGCAGGTAGGCGGTCTCCATCCAGGACGTGAGTTCGTCGGCCGCGACGAGCGCGACCGGTTCCTTGCCGCGCCGACGTATCAGAATCGGCTCGCAATCGTCAACGACCTGGTCCATCAACGCCGCCAGGTTCCGGCGTGCCTTGAAATAGCTGATCTCCCTCATGGCTCGGACTCCTCCTCTTGGTTGGTTCCGGGAAGATGGGGGACGTATCAAGCGTCTTGCTCGCCGGACCCCTCCCGTGGAACCCGTTCCGGAACAATCTTGTGAACGTCTACGCGCAGGAGCGGGCGAGGGTCCCCGGGGTTGGGGTGCGCTAATGCGGGAGGGGTCCATGAAGACACGGCGACGACGAGGCGACCCGGCAAGCAGACGTTGCGGAAGGGCTGCCCCAGGGCCGGTGGTGGGGCTCGTGGGGTTGGCCGCGGCGTTCGCGCTCTCGGCGTGCGCAGACGCCGATCCCGACCAGTTGGCGCCGCCGAGTGATGAGTGGACGTATTACGGCGGGCAGAACTCCTTCAACCGGTATTCTCCGCTCACGCAGATCGACGGCGAGAACGTGGACGCGGTGCAGGTTCTGTGGCGGCGGCCGGCTGTCGACGGCGCGCTGACGGCCGAGTATCCGGAGCTCGACTTCAACAACTACCTGCGCGGGACGCCCGTCCTCGTCGGCGGCACGCTGTACGCACCCAACGCCGTCGGGCTTGTGGAGGCCTTCGATCCGGGGACGGGGGAGACGCGCTGGGTCCAGCGGCCGGAGTCGGAGGAAGACGTGCGCGGGCGGAGCTTCCGGGGCGTCGCCTACTGGCGCGGCTCAGGTACGGGTAGCGGCGACGGCGGTGCCGACGGCGATGGCGGGGACTCCGCCGGGCGGATCATCTCGGTGCGCGGTCCCTCGATGTACGCGCTGGATGCGGCGACCGGTGAGCCCGTTGTGTCGTTCGGTGACGGCGGGCGGGTG
>JAPPBA010000078.1 GCA_026705295.1 Candidatus Palauibacter australiensis | reverse complement strand
GCACGGGCCCCTGATCGTTCTCGGCCAGCCGGTACAGGAGCCCGTACGCCTCGCAACTCAGGTCCAGGACCGGCGCCCGCTCCGCGCGGGTGCCGAAGATCTTGGTGACGCCCCAGCCCTCGGACCACTGAGAGCGGATGATCCCGGCGGGTTCGGCCGCGCTCAGCGCTTCCGGCAGCGAGCGCGCAGCGAACCCCGTGTTCCCCACGCGTTCGTTCCACTCGGCGATGGCGCGCTCCCGCTCCGCGGCCATGCGGGCCGTCGTCTCGGGCCGCGCGAACCACTCCAGGTTGTCGGGCGCGCGGCAACTCGGCTCCGGGCGCGAGACGAGCACGAACTTGCCGCGCACCTCGGACAGCGCCGCCTCGAAGGCTCCGGGGCTGTCCGCGTCCGCCAGGATCACCACCTCCGCCTCGACGGGCCCGTCCGTGGCCGGACTCCACGCCGCAGCCAAGCCCTCGAGCGTGCGCACGCGCGGCGCGATGAGATCGATATGGTTGATCCCCCGCTCCCAGCCCCGCCAGGTGCCGTACTGCTCCTTGTACGCCTCGATGCCCCACTCCGCGTACTTCGCGAGCGCCCAGTCGTTGGCACCGGCCATCGCCGGCGAGCCGGTGAGCCGCGGTCCGATGGAGTCCATCATCACCTGGCCGAGCTCGTAGACTTGCGAGCGCTCAACCCCCTCCACCCAGATCGCCCGGATCACCGGATCGTCGGAGGGAAAGGACTAGGCGGCCGCCGCCCGGGTCGTCCCCGGCACCAGCGAAGCCATCAGAGTGGCGAGGCATGCCAGCGAACCGGCGAGTTCGAGACGAACCGTGGGCTTCATGGGTCGCTCCGCGAGATGATGGAACCTGCTCGAAGGTAGGGATGCCCACGTGCGTTGCGAATCCCCGTCCGCGCCGGGACTATGTGGGTTCGGCACTCACTGGCCTCGAACCCCGATCTCTCCATGCGTCTTGACGGCAAGCGTGCTCTGGTTACCGGCGGCTCGCGGAGCATCGGGCGAGCGATCGCCCTCGGACTGGTGGGCGAGGGGGCGGACGTGGCGGTCAACTACCGGCGGAGCCGTGAGGAGGCCGAGAGCGCCGTCCGTGAGATCGAGGCGATGGGGCGTCACGCGGTCGCGGTACAGGGATCGACCGATTCCCGTTCCGACGTCGAGCGTTTCGTCGCGGAGGCCCACGACTTCCTGGGTGGTCTCGATATCCTCGTGAACAACGCGGGGATCCTGAGGCGCACCCCGTTCCTCGAGATCGGCGAGGAGGAGTGGGACGCCATCCAGGGGGTCAATCTGAAGGGATACTTCCTGGTCGGTAAGGCCGTCGGACGCCGCATGGTCGAGGACGGGACGGCGGGGGCGATCGTCAACGTGTCGTCCGCCGGGCAGGCGGTGGCCGCGCCGAACCTCACGCACTACTGCGTGTCGAAGGCGGGGGTCGAGATGCTCACGAAGCAGATGGCGCTCGAACTCGCGCCCCACGGGATCCGGGTGAACGCCGTCGCGCCGGGGCTGATCGAGACCGACCTGAACCGCGCCGACATCGCGCGGGACGCTTTCCGCGAGCGGCGTCTCGCCCGCATCCCGCTCGGCAAGATCGGCGTGCCGGACGACGTGGTGGGGGCTGTCGTGTACCTCGCGTCGAACGACGAGGCGAGCCTCGTGACGGGCGCCTCGCTGTTCATCGACGGCGGCCAGACGATCTGGGGCGCGTAGGGAGCGGCGATGGTGACGGATACAAACGAGCGCGTCCATGTGGAGAGGACTGGCGTCGTCGCGATGGCGCTCCCGTTTGCGGAGGCGTTCACGCTGTTCAGCGCCGAGGGCGAGCGACGGTGGGTGGCAGGGTGGGATCCTCGCTACGTGCATCCCGGTGAACCCCATGCCGGCGAGGGTCTGGTATTCCAGACCACCAAGGAAGACGCGGGGACTGCCACATGGGTCCAGACGCGACACGAGCCTGCGGCCGGCGTCGCATCGTACGTGTATGTGATTCCGGACCACCACACCGCTATGGTGGACGTTCATGTGACCCGCGACGGCGAGAGCCGAAGCCAGGCGTCCGTGAAGTACCGCATAACTTCGCTGTCAGCCGACGCGGACGGTTTCGTACGAACGTTCGGCGAGGACTTCGAGGACTACATGGCGCATTGGGCCGAGGCGATCCAGCGACACGTCGTGGAAGGTGTCCCACTCAATCACGACTGAACGTGGAGGCGGCATCGCGCCACGTCGCGGGCGGGACAAGCGCGAGCGAGTAGCGCGGGTCCCGCCCGGCCCGGGGGTGGCCGCAGCGGCGGCGCTCCTGGCGGGGGCGTGCGCTACTCCCGACTTCGGGGAATCCAATCCGCCGCCGGACGCGCGCACAGGGGACGTCCGCTTTTCCCATGTGCTGTCGAGCACGTCGGAGTTCCACCTCATGGCGGAGCGCTTCCGGGATCTCATGCTCGAGCGCACGGACGGGCGGTTCCGGGTCGTCATCTATCCGTCCGGACAGCTCGGGGGCGAGCGCGTCGCCTTTGAGCAGATCCAGGTCGGCGCGGTGCACATGGCGATCACGGGCACACCGGTGCTATCGGGCTGGGTGCCCGAGACGCAGGTATTCGATCTCCCCTTCCTGTTCGAGACCCGGGACCACGGGCTCTCCGTGATGAACGGTCCGGTGGGAGACGAGTGGCGCGAGCTGCTCCTGGAGCGCACCGGCGTCCGCTCGCTCGGGTTCCTCGACTACGGGTTCCGCCACGTCTACAACCGGCGCCGGCCCGTCGACACGCCCAGGGATCTCGCCGGCCTCAAGCTCCGCGTCCTCCAGAACGCGACGTACCTGGCGGCCTACTCCGCGCTCGGCGTGCAGGCGACGCCGATGAACTACGGCGAGGTCTACTCCGCGCTCCAGCAGGGCGTGATCGACGGCGGGGAGGCGAACGCGATCGGGTTCGTGAGCAGCCGCCTCCACGAGGTGGCGAAGTTCTACAGCTTCACATCCATCACCTACAACCCCATCACCCTCCTCGTGAACGAGCCGTTCTACCGGGGGCTTCCCGCCGAAATGCGGGAGACCGTCGACCGTTCCGCGGCCGAGGCGCTCGCCTACCAGAGCGAAGTCGCCCGCCGCATGGAGGCGGACGCGATCGAGGAGATGCGCGAGGCGGGCGTGGAGATCTCGCGCCCGGATCCGGCGCCGTTCGCGGCGGCCGTGAGACGGCGCGTCCGGGATGAACTGGCGAATCGGTTGCCGGACGGCGAAGCGCTGATCGCAAGGCTGGTGGCGGAGGCTGAGCGCGCGGCTTCCGGCGGCCGATCCAGCGAGTCACGGTGAGCGGATGACAAAGCGGTTGCGGGCGTTGGACCGGGTGCTGGCCACGCTCGAGACGTACGCCGTTGGCGTCCTGCTGATTGCGGTCTGCGACGTGGTTCTCCTGCAGGTTCTGATGCGCTACCTCTTCGCCTACCCGAATCCGTGGAGCGAGGAGGTGTCGCGCTTCTGCTTCATCTGGCTCTCGCTGCTCGGGGCCTCGCTGGCGGTGGCGCGGCGGTCCCATTTCCGGTTCAACCAGGTCACGGGGCGCCTGGCCCCGCGCGCGAAGAAGGTGGTGGAGACGTTCGCGGCCGCGATCGTGCTGCTGTTCGCGATCGTCCTCATCGGCACAGGCATCGCCCTCATGGACCTCACCATGGGAGAGCGCTCCGCCGCCCTGAACCTGCCCGTCGCGCTCGTGTATGCGGCGGCGCCGGTTTCCGGCGTGCTGATGGCGATCCACCTGCTTGCCGGAGGGGCAGGCGAGGCTGAGGGGATGTCCGCCCCACACGCCAAGCAGCAACCGGCGTCGACCGGGGAGGCCGACTGATGGGCGGCCTCCTCCTCGGGGCTTTCGGCTTCCTGGTTTTGGCCGCCGTGCCCATCGGATTCGCGCTCGCAATTGCGGCCGTCATCGCCATCGTGGTGGCGGATCTTCCACTCGTCGTCATCCCGCAGCAGATCGTCGCGGGGATGGATTCGTTCCCCATGCTCGCCGTGCCCCTGTTCATCCTCGCCGGCTACCTGATGGACGTCGGAGGGATCAGCCGTCGCCTGGTGGCGCTGGCCCGCGTGCTCGTGGGCCACCTCCCCGGAGGGCTCGGGCAGGTGGTCGTCATGGCCGAGGTGTTCTTCTCGGGCGTGTCGGGTTCGACGTCCGCGGATGCGGCCGCCGTCGGCGGCATCATGGTGCCCCAGCTGGCCGCGAACGGGTACGGCCGGGCGCGCGCCACGGCGATCGTTTCGGCCGCGTGCGGCATGGGGATCCTCATTCCGCCCGCCATCGTGATGGTCGTCTACGGCGTGATCGGGAACGTTTCCATCGGTGCCCTGTTCGTCGCCTCGATCGTGCCCGCGCTCCTCAGCGCCACAGGCCTGATGGCGCAGATCGGGTGGCAGGCGCGGAGGGAAGGGTGGCCGCGCGGGGAACGCGCTTCGTTCGCGGAACTCCGCCGCGCGACGCTCGACGCCGCGCTCCCGCTCTTCATGATCGTCGTCATCCTGGGAGGCATCCGCTTCGGACTCTTCACCCCCACGGAGGCCGCCGCGGTCGCCGTCGCCTACGCGCTGCTACTGGCGGGACTGGTGTACCGATCCCTCACGCTCGTGGAGCTGTGGAGCAAGATCGTCCAGACCGCCGTGGTGTCGGGGATGGTGCTGTTCGTGGTCGGCGCCGCGCACCTCCTCGGCTGGGTCCTCGCCGTCCTGCAGGTGCCGCAGGCGCTCGCGTCGACCGTGGTGGGGCTGGGCGGCGGCCCGATCGGCTTCATGCTCCTCACGATTCTCGTCTTCCTTCCGCTGGGCGCCATCCTCGAGGGTGTGCCCGCGGTCGTCCTGCTGACGCCGATCCTGTTGCCCCTGGCGACGCAACTCGGGATCGACCCCGTGCATTACGGGGCCGTCATCGTGGCCACGCAGGGAATCTCCGTCTTCCTGCCACCCGTGGGTGTGAGCCTGCTCGTCGCCTGCTCCGTGGGAGGAGTGGAACCGGCGGAGGTCGCGCGTCCGCTCTGGCCCTACCTCGCGCTCATGCTGGCGCTCACAATCAGCATCGCGTTCCTGCCCGACGTCGTCCTGTTCCTGCCGGAACTGCTCGGATACTGAAGGGTCTGAGCCATGCATCGTTTCGTGAACGACAGGACCCTGGGACCGCACGATGGAGACACGTGAGTTCGAAATGAGGACGGAGCGGTTGCTGCTCCGGCCGCACCGTCCGGAGGACGTGGACGACATATTCGAGTACGCCCGCGATCCGGAGTGGGGCCGGTATCTGACGGCGCCGATGCCCTACCTCAGGGAGCACGCGGTGGAGTTCGTGGAGGACCGGATCCGCACGTCACGGGACCTGTGGCCGGTGTGGGCGATGGTCCTGGAAGGGAGGGTTGTCGGGGGCATCGGGATCGAGATCGACGTCGACTATGCGACGGGAGCCCTGGGCTACTCGCTGGCAAGGGAGCACTGGGGCCGAGGCCTGACGGCGGAAGCGGCCCGCGCTGTCGTCGACTGGGCGTTCCGCGAGCGCGGGCTCGCGAAGGTGTACGCGTATGCCGATGCGCGGAATACGGCGTCTCTCAGGGTGATGGAAAAGCTGGGCATGACCCGCGAGGGGACGTTGCGCGGCCACCGGACCTTGCGGGAGGAGCGGGTCGACGACGTGTACTACGGACTCCTCAGGGAAGAGTGGGAGGGGCGCTGAGTCGATCCGTCAGTACTTGATGTCGGTTCGGCTGACCGTCATCCCGATGTTGCCGACCCGGCGGCCCATCGTGTAGTGCTCGCCGCTCCCGGCGGTCATCCCGAAGAAGTCCACGGCGGGCACCATCAGGCGGCCGGCGTCGTCGACGGCGCCCTCGATGGCGGTGGTTGCCACGACCTCCGCGAGGAACACCTTCCGCTCGGGCGGGACCTCGAGGGAGTCGAAGATCCGGCACTCGCAATGGATGGGGGACTCCTCCACCGTGGGCGCATCGACGGCGGTCGCCGCGCCGCGCGTCAGCCCCGAAAGTTCGAACTTGTCCGCGACGCGCCCGGAGTTCATGTCGACGGTGTCGAACGCCTCGACCATCGACGCAAGCGGGACGTTGAGCACGAACTCGTCGTGCATCTCCAGGAGTTCCCTCGCCTGGTGCTCGAAGGCCGCGCTCACCCCGATCTGGGGCGGATCGCCGCTCACGACGAACGTCCACAGCACCGAGATCTCGTCCGGGTCCCCGGGCCGGCCGTTCACGGTGAGCAGGATCGCGGGAACGGGCGGGAGCATCGGCCCCGGCTCCGCGAGCAAGCGACGAGGCCCGGTGAGCGGCGCCGGCGGCCTACCCCCGCCCACCGGCATGCCCTCGTCGGGCCCACATCCCCAAACGCCGGCAACCGCGGCGGCCGCCGAGCCACTCCCCAGAAACCGTCTCCTCGACCAGCCGTCCGTTGATGGCATCTTCTTCACCGCCTCCTCGCGCATGACTTGCCCTGCGCCCGGGCATCAATAGATGCCGGGGATAATTCGGTATCTCACCCGCGCCTGGTACTCGGCCCACTTCTCGGGGCCGTATTTTTCGGCGCAGAACTTGTCGTCGAAGCGCTGTCGGAAAATGAACAGTCCGACGATGAACACGAAGTAGGTCCAGGCCCAGGGGTTGGCGAAGTAGCCGAACACGAGGGCGATGGAGAGCGAGAAGAAGCCCTCGCCGAGATAGTTGAAGTGGCGGGCGACGCCCCACAGCCCGCTGCACAGGATCTTGCGGTCGCCGGCTTCGATGTACTCGGGTTCGATGAGGCCGAGGAACTTGCGCTCGGGCCAGCGCTTGAAGGTGTACTTCTGCATGTTGGCGCCGCGCGTGATGCCCCATGCAACGAGGAACAGCGCCGGGGCGCCGATCAGCCACACCTGTCGCCAGGGCGCCGCGAAGCCGGGGTCCGGGTACACGGCCATGCCCCACAGCGGCAGGATGTAGAGCCACCCGTACACCAGGATCCCGCCCCAGATCATCTTGAAGCCGAGCTTCTCGTGGATCACGTCGAACGTGTAGAGTTGGACGCGCTCGAAGATGAAGTAGTCGAAGACGTAGAAGGTGAGGAACGCCGCGTACAGGAAGACGCCGGGATTCGAGTCCGCGCCGAAGAGCCCGTAGTGGTAGGCGGCTCCGGAGAGGGCGTTCAGCGACAGCATCGTCCCGCCGACGACGTACAGGAACATCTTCACGTCGAAGCGTTCGTTGAAGAACGACCGTTCGAGGACGCGCCCTTCCCACAGGGCGGCGAGCGGACGCTCCACCTTGCCTCGCGACCCGCCGAACACGGCGAAGAGGGCGAAGATCAGGCACAGGATCGTGCCGCCGGCCACCTGGTAGGCGGTGGACCGGTAGAACCAGTCCCGCGGCATCCCGGTGAGTTCGAGCGCCCACACGAGTTCCGCGAGCACGAACACCAGCAGGCCGTTCAGCCGGTAGCTGCGGGGCTCGCCGGTCTCCGCGTCGATGACGTAGCCGGGCACCCGCCTCCCCGGCAGCGCGAGTTGCACTACGAAGAAGGCGGCGCAGATCGCCAGCGGGGCGAGGAAGCCTGCGACCGCCTCCGTCCCGGACAACTCGAACAGGTGGCCGATCCCCAGCCATTCAAGCATCAGAAGAGGCCCTCTCCGGGGAGCGCCGATGCCTGCCGGAGCCAGTCCACCAGGAGGTTCTCGTCCACCTCGTCCTCCTCATGAATGTGGAAGTACCGGACGTGCTCGTGCTTCGATTCCACCGGCGGCGTGGGACGCAGCGAAGCGCCGTTGAGGAAGGTCACCTTGATGTACCGCGCGAAACAATGGAACGAGAGGAACCAGCCCTGGCCCTCGATGCCGTAGAAGGGCGAGTTCCAGCGTATCGCCTTGCGGACGTCGGGCACGCTTCGCTCGATGAGCGCGTCGAGGTGGCGGCCGACCTCCCGCTTCCAGCCCGGCATGGCCGCGATGTAGTCCTGCACGGGCGCATCTCCATCCCCCTTCGGAATCTGGGGATTCCCGCCCGAGAGGAGTTTCGCGACCAGAGCCGTTATCCCTCCGTCCGCGCGAACCGCAGGTTCCTGACCCGCCCGGCGTCGACGACCATCACCTCGTACCGGCCGCCGGCGAGTCCGGAGAAGCGGAAGGTCGGCCCGTCCTCGGTCGTGAGTTGTCCGTCGGCTTCGGCCACGAGCGCAACCGGGTCGCGCCGTCCGACGCGAAGGGTGAGCCCCGCCGAGCCCTCCTCCTCGATCCAATACATGGCGTCCAGTTCGGGACTGTAGAAGGATCCGGCGAAGCGCGACCGATTCGGGATACCGCGGTCGGGCGGAGCGTCGAGAGCGTCGTCCCCTTCTGCGTCCTCCTCCGCGGTCTCCGCCTCCGCAGCCTCCTCCTCGTCGGCGACGTCCTCGGGCGCGTCCATCGCGTCTTCCAGATAGATCTCGGCCGTGCCCCTGATGAGGGCCATGGGATCGATCCTCGACCGGTTGCACAGAGCCACGAACGAGTAGCCGGCGGCGGGATAGCGGGACATGCCCGTGCGGTAGCCGACCCACGAGCCGCTGTGCCCCACCGTGGCCAGCCCCCGGTGCTCGCCGTGCGAGAGACCGAAGGCGTAGGGAATCGTGTCGCCCGACGTGAGCAAGCCCCGTTCGTGCATGAGCGCGACCCATTCCGGTCCGCCGACCGTGCCCTCGGTCAGGTTGCGGTCCCACGCGGGCCACTCCTCCACCGACGTGTAGATGCCGCCGTCCCCGACCACGTCGAGCGTCGTCATGTCGATCCGGAAGCCGTCCTCGGTGGGCGAATAGCCGGTGGCCCGGTCGGGGACGACTTCGTTGTGGTCGTCGTGGAAGTGCGTGCGCGGCATGCCCAGGGGGTCGAAGAACTCGGCACGGGCGAACTCCCGCAGGCTGCGTCCCGTAGCCCTAGCCACGATCTCGGCGAGCAGGACGTAGCCCGAGTTGCTGTACAGGTACTCGGAGCCCGGAGGAAAGTTGAGTTCGCGCTGCCGCATGATCGCGTCGAGGATGTCCCGATTCGTGATGAAGTCCTCGCTCCGGTTCCCGGCCAGGGTGAAGAGCCCGAGGTAATCGCGCACGCCGGAGGTGTGGTGGATCAGGTGCCGGACGGTGGGCGGGTCGGGATAGTCGGGGAATTCGGGGACGTAGCGCCGGACGGGAGCGTCCAGGTCCACCTCTCCTCGAAGGGCGAGCAGGGCGACCGCTCCGGCCGTGAACTGCTTGGAGACGGACGCGATGCGGTAGATGGTCGCGGGGCCGTTCGGGATGCCGTAGTCGAGGTTGGCGGCGCCGTAGCCGGCGGCGTGGATCAGGCGGCCGTCCCGAATCACGCCCAGCGAGCAGCCGGGCCCGTCGGCGCTGGCGTAGTCGGCGAAGACGGCGTCGACCCGGGCCTGCAGCTCGCCGTCGCCGCCCGGGGCGCAGCCTGCCAGCGCCCCGGTCAGGACCGCGGCAACCATGGCCGCGCGGATCGAATGAAGGTCGAGGCGCCGCGGCTGCGCGGTCACGATCGCCCCCTCGGCCAGAGGCTGAACGGTTCGCGTGCGAACACTCGGCGCACCATCGGTTCGAAGAACTCCAGCGGCAGCGACTCATAGTCCGGGTCGAACGAGGACTGGTCCCAGCGGTGGCAGAAGTCCACGGCGTCCTGGTACCAGGGGTGGTCGCGGTACCTGTCGCGCGCGTTGCGGTCGCGGCCCAGGTGGTGGGCGTAGTAGACGAGCTGGAACAGGCCGTGGTGCCGGACGATCCAGTGAGTTCGCTCGGTCACGAAGGGCCGCAGGAGGAGCGCGGCCAGCTCGCCGTGGCTGTGCGGAGCCAGCAGATCGTCGATGTCGTGCAGGAGCGCGGCGACCACCATCTCCTCGTCCGCGCCGTCGCGGTGGGCGCGGGTCGCGCTCTGCAGGGAATGTTCCAGCCGGTCGACCTGGTAGCCGCCGACCGAACCGGACAGCTGGCGAAGGTGCGCCAGGACTCGGTCCGCGGTGTCGGCAGCGAAATCGTCCTCGAGGCGCGAGAGCAGTTCGTAGTCCTCGCGGGTGCCGTCCTCCATGCGGGTGAAGCTGACCACGGGGCCGCCCGGCTCCGCGCTCGCTTCGGCGCTCGTCCCAGCCGTATGGGGCATGCCGGTCACTCTCCGCTTGAGGGGTTCGGTCGGGGGCTCCTCGCCGCAGCGTCGGCCCAAGCGAAGGGCATTGTCAAGATCGCTCGGGCGTCCGTAGCGTTTACTGGAGGCCGGTGACCACGTACCGGGAGGATCGACCATGGGTGCCTCGATCAGCAGTCTCGTGCAGAGCGGCGACGCCCTGACCGCGGTCTGGAGCGATGGCGAACGCACCGATCTCCCCTACCTCTGGCTGCGGGACAACTGCGGCTGCGGCGAGTGCTGCGTGGAGCAGACCACGGAGAAGCGGTTCCACGTCTTCCGCGTCCCCAGCGACCTGAGACCGGTGACAGTCGATATCGACGGCGCCGGATCCGACGACGAGGCGATCTCCATCGCCTGGCCGGACGGACACCGCACGCGCCACCGGTCGAGCGACATCCACGCCCTCCTGAGCCGGCCTCGTCTCGAGTTGAAGTACTGGGACGGCGAGTTCCAGCCGCGGAGGTTCGACTACCAGCGGTTCCTGGCGGACGACCGCGCGGCGGCGGAGGTGATCGAGGAGTTTCTGCGCACCGGGGTCTGCGTGCTGGTCGACGCTCTCACGGAACCGGATTCGCTGGAGGAACTCGCGCCCCGGCTGGGTCCGGTCCGGGAGGTCCTGTTCGAGCGCATCCACAACGTCAAGCTCGATCCGAAGGGATACAACATCGCGCACACGGCTCTGGCCGTCGGAGTGCACAACGACTTCACCAGCTACACGTGGCCCCCGAGCGTGCAGGCGCTGCACATGCTCGTGAACGAGTGCGAGGGCGGCGCGTCGACGGTCGTGGACGGTTTCGGCCTGCTCGAGGCGCTACGCCGCGAGCACCCCGACAAGTTCGACGCGCTGTGCTCGGTGCGGGTTCCGTTCCGCATCTTCAGCGACGAATACGAGTGCTACGCGGCCAACCCCATGGTCGACCTGGACACCGACGGGGAGATCAGGATGATCCGCTTCAACACGGCGCAGATGCAGGCCATCCCCTTGTCGGAACCCCGGCTGGGCGAGTTCTACGCCGCCTACCACGAACTGTCGCGCCGCGTCAACGACCCCGCCGCCCAGGTGACCTTCCGGCTGGAGGGCGGGATGATCCTGCTGTGCGCCGGACACCGCGTGCTCCACGGCCGCACCGAGATGGTGTCGTCCGGGGCGCGCCACCTGCAGGACGCCTACTTCGAACACGACAACGTCCGCACCCACCTCAGACTCCTCCGCCGCACCGGCCGCGCCTGAGGCCCTGGAGATCGAGGTCCGCTTGGAGGAGATGAGCCAATCCCTGGTCTCGGCGCGCTGGGACGCGGAGTACCGCAGGGGGAGATACGCAGGAGAGCCTCCCCTGCCTTTCGTCGACGAAATCCTCACCACGATACGGCCAAGTTCGCTGGCCGAGCGCCGGGGGCTCTACATCGGGTGCGGAAACGGTCGGAACTACCTTCCGCTCGTGCGGTCCGGACTTCGGCTCTACGGCCTGGACCTGTCGGCCGAAGCGCTTCGACAGTTGGCTACCCGGGAGCCTGCGCCGTCTGCGCGCTTGATCTGCGCCGACTTCCGGACGTTCGTCAGTCGATGCCGCTTCAGCTATGTCATCGCGATTCAGGTGTTCCAGCACGGCGTTGCCGCCGATGTCGCCAGGTGCTTCTCCCGAGTCGCGTCCCTCCTGTCTCCCGGTGGCCTCTTTTTCCTCCGGGTGAACGCCGCCTCGACCCAGGTACGTCGCCCCCATACGGTCATTGAGCGAAATGACCTGGGCGGGTTCACGGTCCGCTACGAATCCGGTTCCAAGCAGGGTCTGCCCGTCCACTTCTTCGCGCGCGACGAACTGCACGCCCTGACACGCGATGACTTTGCCGTCGTCGCGGAACCCCGCGAGGATGTGACCGCGCGCACGCCACCCGACACAGGCCACTGGGTCCAGTGGGAGGCGACATGGAAACGCCTCAACGGCCAGTCCGAATAGCGGTGCGGAAGCCACGCCAACTTGGGGTCAGGTCAGTTCATCGCGGATGTTGCTCAAGGGGACGGCTTCGATGTCCCGACCGAGCGAAAAGCTCTCGCGACCCGGATAGACGACGAGCTTGCGGGCTGGCCGCAGGTCCTCACAGGCGCTGTGGAAACCGCGCGAAACACGGGGTGCGGTACTTCGCTTGATTTCGACCGCCCAGATCTCACCCGCACCGCGCTCGATGACGACATCGACCTCCGCCCCGCCTACGGTCCGGTAGTAGCCGAACGAGGCATGCGCCGGCAGGGCGCTCACGATGTTCTCGATCACCAACCCTTCCCAACTGCTCCCGGCCACGGGGTGCCCCAGGAGAGAGTCCAGCGATCCGATTCCGAGGAGGGCGTGACAAATTCCGCTGTCCCGCAGGTACGTCTTGGGGGCCTTCACGAGTCGCCGGCCCAGATTCCCCCGCCAGGAGACCAGCCGCCTCACCAGCAACAGGTCGACCATGAGGTCGAGATAGCGCGCGACAGTCACGCCGCTGACACTCAGAGACTTGGCCAGGCCGGCGGCATTGAACCCCTGCCCCTGGTTGTGGGCGAGCATCGTCCAGAAACGCCGCAGGGTCTCACTCGGGATCCGCGGCCCCAACGCCGGGATGTCGCGCTCGAGATAGGTCTGTATGAAGTCGAGCCGCCACTCGAAGCTGTCCGTGTCCCCCTCCGCCTGCAGACTCTCGGGAAATCCGCCGCGAGACCAGAGATCGTCGAGACGCTCCGCGCCCACCTCCCGCACGTTCAGCGGCGGCATCTCGCAGAATGCCACGCGCCCGGCAAGGGTCTCGCCGGATTGTCGGAGCAGATCGATGGACGCCGAGCCGAGGAAGAGGAAGTGACCCGTGCGGCGGCCCTCCCGCCGGCGCCGGTCGATGATGCCGCGGAGCGGTTCGAAGAGATCCGGTACCCGCTGAATCTCGTCAAAGACGACCAGCCGCTCGGCGTTGCGGCGGCAGTACGCGTCGACGTCCGCCAGCCTGGCCCGGTCCGAGGGGCGCTCCAGGTCGAGGTAAGCGCCGCCCCGCTCGCGCGCGATCTCGAGCGCCACGGTCGTCTTGCCCACCTGCCGCGGTCCGGTTAGCACGACAGCCGGGGCCCGCGCCAGCAGGCGTTCCACTCGCAGCTTGCTCTCGCGTGGGATCATTCGAATCATAACTATGCAAATCTAACACGCAATGTAAGATTTGTCATGTTGTGAGAGCTCCGTTGTCCTAACCTGCCGCTGCATCGTTGCCATTTCTGCCGTTAGATTGATGCCGAAACTGCCGCTGGACCGATTGAGGGAGGGCCGATGACGACCCCGAGCGATGCGACGCGACGCGATTTCCTGATTCGTCTGGCGGGTGCCGGCGCTGTGTTGGCTGCCCCGCGCGCCCTTTTCGGGAGCAAGCCCCCGGTCCAGGAGACGCTTCCCACCCGACCGATCCCGGGAACGGAGGAGACGCTGCCCATCGTCGGCTTCGGCTCCTCGAAGCCCGTGCTCGAGATCCGGACCGAAGGGACGGAGCCCGTGGCGGGCGTGATCCGCGTGCTTCTCGATCACGGCGGGCGGGTCGTGGACACCTCGCCGCGCACGCCGGAGATCGACGCGGAGTTCGGCACGGTCCTGACCGCGCCGGAGTTCAGCGGCCGCCTCTTCGTCGCCACGAAGATCAACACGGACGGGGAAGCCGCGGGCATCGAGCAGATGCGGCAGAACCAGCGGCTCGTCGGCAGCCGCACGCTGGATCTGCTCGAGGTCGAGAGCATGCGCGATCTGGACGTGCACTGGCCCAACGTGCTCCGGTGGAAGGACTCGGGCGAGGCGCGCTACATCGGCGTCACCACCTCCAGCATCCCCCAGCACGAAGCGTTCGAGGCGTTCATGCGGACGCAGCCCCTCGACTTCGTCCAGGTCAACTACTCGGTGATGGAACCCAACGCGGAGGATCGTCTCCTTCCGCTCGCGCAGGATCTCGGACTCGCCGTCCTCATCAACCGTCCGTTCATGAACGGCAGCTACTTCGGCCGCGTGAGCGGGCGCGAATTGCCCGACTGGGCGGTCGAGTTCGACTGCGCGAGCTGGGCGCAGTTCTCCCTCAAGTACATCCTCGCCCACCCCGCCGTGACGTGCGCCCTCACCGAGACGACAAACCCGGATCACATGGCGGAGAACATCGGCGCCGCCTTCGGGCGCCTCCCGGATGAGGCGGCCAAGCGCCGCATGCGGGAGCTCGTCCAGGACTTCTGAAGCCCGGATCCGCGTCCCGGACGTTCCCGCGGGAACGTCCTAATCCGAAACGTCCCGCTCCGAACGCTTGAGCACCACCGTCAGGGGGACAGTCGGCTTGCGACCTGCCAGGCCTTCAGATTCCCATTCCTCTTGAGGGTTTCGGCCACCCATGCCACGTCGTCCAAACCGATCTCCAGGTCGGGGCGGTACGACCAGAAGCAGGTGGCGTAGAATTCGCGGAAGGCTCGTCGTGCTTCGCGGACGCGCACCATGTCGAGGATCTCTCCGTCGCGGAGTATCGCTTCGTCGTCGATCCACACGGTTGGGGCCCGTGCGATGGCGTCGAAGTGGGTCTTGGCGGAGACGGTGCCGCCGAGGTTGGCGGAGGTGCCGACGCCGATGTGGACGGTGCCGTTCACGCCC
Organism: Candidatus Palauibacter australiensis; assembly: GCA_026705295.1. Lineage (NCBI taxonomy): Bacteria > Pseudomonadati > Gemmatimonadota > Gemmatimonadia > Candidatus Palauibacterales > Candidatus Palauibacteraceae > Candidatus Palauibacter > Candidatus Palauibacter australiensis. The sequence continues at coordinate 58,889 of JAPPBA010000078.1, read as the reverse complement.
TCGTCGTTGAGCATTTCGCCGGTGAATTCGGTGCAGGCCGGGTTCAGGCCGAACGCGAACTGGGCTAGGTTGTAGACCCAGCGGTCGTCCTGTCGGGCGAGTAGATCCGCGAGGAATCCGGCTTGGTCGCCGCCCTCGATATCGGTGACGAAGCCCTTCGAGATGCGGAAGGTCACGGGTTCCCGGATCGGGCCGACGCCGTAGTAGGGGATGCTCCCATCGCAGACGAACACGCCTTCGGCTGTGCCCTGCGCGGGGGCGCAGTTGGCTTCGATGTTGGGAACGGCGGTGAAGCCGGGGCCGTCCAGCAGGCAGGCGTGGCTGTTCCCGGTCACGCCCGCGAGGCTCATGGTGAGATCGGTGCCGGCAGGGTTCGTCACCCGCAGGCGTTCGCCAGCGGTGAGCTTCGCCGCGATGGCGTCGCACAGCGGCTTGCGCGCCCGGAAGTCCGTGAAGAGCCCGCCCTCGCGCATCATCCGCTCGGTGAACGCGGTCATGGAGAGCACTCGGGCTCCGGCGCCTATGGCCTCGCGCACCGCGCGGGTGTGGGCCAGCGCCAGGGTCACGGGCAGGAAGGCGGCGTCGGCGGCCGAGAGCGCCGCAGCCACCGCGGGTCCCGGCTCTTCGTTGTCGATCGACCGCTCGGGTGGGATCACGATGCTTGCGACAGCTCCGGTCTCAAGCGCGGCGTCGGCGACGGCCCGGGCGATCGCCATCCGCTCCGGATCCGTGACGATGACCACGTCCTCGGCGGGCTGCACGCCGGCGCACGTCCGCACGAGGATCTCCGCGCCTCGTCTCATACCAGAACCTGCTTGTCTCGCTGGACGACGCGGCCGTCGACGGCGATGGTCGGTTCCCACATAAGCAGGTCGTAGTGCGTCGGGGCCACGATCTCGCCTCCGAGGGTGTGGCTCGTTCCGATGCCGATGTGGATCGTGCCCATGACGCCCTCGTCCTCGAGCATCTCTCCGGTGAGGCGGGCGTTGGGGTTCAGGCCGACGCCCAACTCGGCGACGTTGAAGCAGTGCGGGTCCCCGAAGGATTCCAGATGCTCGCGCAGGAAATCGGCCTGCGCGCCGCCGGACATCTCCACGATGGCGCCTTCGCGCACGGAGCAGACGATGGGCTCCTCCAGGATGCCGATGCCGAGGTAGGGGACCGAGGCGTCGAAGATGAGCGTGCCCTCGGCCGAACCCGTCACCGGCACGACGTTGACCTCGATGTCCGGGACGGGAGCGAGTTCCCCCGGATCGGGGACGTTGGTCAGCACGTTCGCGACGCGACCCGCGATCCCGAAGCGGAGATCCGTCCCCCGAGGGGAGGTGAGGCGCGCGGACTTGCCCTCGGTGAACGCCGCGCCGAGGCGGTGGCAGACGTCGGCCTGCGCCTCGAAGTCAGTCTCGAGCAGCGCGGGGCTGGTCATGATCGCGTCGGTGTACGCCGTCATCATGCAGACGCGCGCCCCGGCCTCGAGGGCGGCCCGCATCGCGCGGGTGTGGGTGATCGAGACGCGTACGGGAGAGAAGATCACCGCCGCTTCGGCCATGGCGCGCGCGACGGGCGGCGGTGGCTCCTGCCCGTCCTGGTCCCGCATCGGGATGATGCAAACGGTCACGGCGGCCCCGGCCTCGCGGGCGGCCGTGGCGACGGCCTCCGCGTACCGCCCCATCGTTGGATCGGTCACGATCACGACGACTTCACCCGGCAGCACCCGTCCGTTCACGTGCACGAGCCGCCGCGCTCCGGGCGAGAGGTTCACGTCCGCCTCGGCTACCGTACCGCCAGCCACCCTTCCGTCAGCCACGATCCCTCGCGAAGAACTCATCGAAGCGGCCGTCGAAGATGATCGCCGTGTAGCCGTCTCCGGTCGTGTTGGTCGCCGTGCGCAGCATGTCCGGGATGCCTCCGGAGAGCGCGATCCAGCCCGCGATGAACTCCCCCTGCGCCTGGCCCTCGAGCCCCAGCATGCTCGCGAACAGCGTCGCGCTCCACAGCGCCGTGCCCATCCCGGCCGGGAGCCCGGGAGCGGCGATCGTGAACAGGACGACGGCGGGCCACGCGGCGAGCATCATCATCCAGCTCAATTCCAGGCCGAACACGTAGCTGACGACGAAGGGTCCATACGCGACGTAGGCCAGCGCGCTCGCGTCCAGGTTCGCGACGGCGCCGAACGGGAGGACGAAGTCCGCCACCTCGTCGCGCACGCCGACCTTCTTCGCGTTCGCGAGGTTCACCGGGAGCGTCGCCAGCGACGAACACGTGCCTGCGGCGAAGACCGCCGTGGGCACATAGTACCCGCTCAACACGGGGCCCACGGGCCGCCGTCCCACCCTCCGCACGAGCACGAACGTGTAGAAGGCCCACCAGACCAGGACGAGCCCGCCGGTATAGGCGGCCATCGTCAGATAGTGGGAGAGCCCCAGGCTCGCGCCGAAGCGCACGCCCAGGGTGATGCCGAAGGCGAGAATGAGCGGAAGCATGACGTAGGCCAGCTTGCCGCCCGCCTTCTCGATCGAGTCGGCGATTCGTCGCAGCACGCGGTAGGTCGGATCGTGCCGTGCGCCGAAGGCTCCGAGCAGGACTCCGGCGAGAATCGCGAGCAGCGGCCACGAGGCCCCGCCCTCCCCGAGGCTTCGCAGCATCGCGGCGGCTTCGGTCCACACGCCCCGGTCCCCGGTGGCCAGCGGGATGCGAAAGATCGTGGCGGAGGTCACGACGGCGATGAGACCGGCGACGGTCGACGTGAAGACATACCAGAGAACGACCGCGCCCGCGAAGCGCCCGGCGAGCCCGCGCCGCACCAGCGTGGCGATCGCCGGGCTGAGGGCCGCCAGAATAAGCAGCGGCACGACGGCGACCACCCAGGCGATAAGCGTCGCCGTGGCGTCGGCCACCGGAGCGAGCGGCCCCGGGAAGAACCCGCCGGCGGCCAGACCCCCGGCCAGTGCCAGGAACGTCCAGACATACGCCGGGACCCTGCTCAGGAGTCCCGCAGCCATTCCGGGACGTCGCGTCGGTCGTGCAGGATGCGCCAGAAGTCGATCCGGTTGTGTCCTGTCATGTAGAAGGCGAGGTGGGGGTAACCCCTGAGCGGCCGCGAGCGCAGTCCGGGCAGGTTCACCTCGTGACCGTGCCGGTGCGAACCGGATCGCGGGTTGTCAGCGATGTGCCCGAAGGCCTCCTGGAGCGCCTCAATGAAACCGAGCACGACCTGCGAGCCGGCTTCCTTCAGGTAGTGAGTGATCGCCTCATCCACGTCCCGACGGGCCGCCGCCCTCAGGACCACGGATTCCGGCGTCACTCCGTCGCGTGCCTGCGAACCCGGGCGCGTAGCGCGTCGAAGTAGGCCGTATCGGCGGTGACGGCGGGATCGGACTCACCGCCCTCCAGCAGCAGCCCTCGAAGGTGCTGCCGATCCTGGTCTCGGCGGATCAGCTCACGGATGTACGCGCTGCAACTTCCGTAACCACGCTCGGCGACCTGCTGGTCGACAAACGACTTCATCGGGGCGGGAAGCGAGATGTTCATGGTGTTCATGTTCCTGAGCGTACCGAAGTTGGCAAGAATTGACAACCTGTTCCGCAGTGCAACGATTGTTGATTCGGCGTTGTTCAGTGGGTTGTCGATTCAACGGAGCTTAGCTAGACTTAGCTTAGCCATAGCTCGTCGACCGCCGAGAGGATACATGATCCCATGAAGGTCAACATGCATGAAGCAAAGTCACAGCTTTCCCGTCTCGCCAGGCTGGCCCGAGAGGGGGAAGAGGTCGTGATCTGCAACTCGGGACAACCGTGGGTGCGGTTGACGCCGTACGAGGAATCCGTCGAGCCTCGACAGCCGGGCGGTCTGGAGGGGCGGATCGTGATGGCTCCGGACTTCGACGACGAGGATGACGAGATCGTTGCGGCGTTCGAAAACTCCAGAATCTTCCCCGGCGCTGACTGACGATGCGGCTGCTGCTCGACACACACGCGTTTCTCTGGTGGGTGTCCGACTTTCGTCACATCGCCGAATCGGCGCGGCAGGCGATCGCGGACCCGGACAGCGAGGTGTTCGTGAGCGCCGTCTCCGGGTGGGAGATCGCGATCAAGAAGGCCAAGGGTCGACTTGCCGCACCGGACAACCTGGCGGCCGTGGTGGAGGAAAAGCGGTTCGCGCACCTGCCGCTGACGTTCGATCACGCCGAGCGAGCGGCGACCCTGCCGCTGCACCACCGCGATCCGTTCGACAGGATGCTCATCGCTCAGGCCCGGGCTGAAGGGCTCATCCTCGTCACCCGCGATTCGCGCATCCCGCTTTACGACGTGCCTACGCTGCGGGCTTAAGCGTACATTCGCCTCACTCAACACATCGCCTGCTGAGCCCGGAGGGCCCCATGGATCGCCCGTCATCGCCTCTCCCGCGCCGCCGGTTCCTCCACCTGACCGGGGCCGCCCTGGGGCTTGCCGCCACCTCCGGCTGCGCGACCGCCGCGAGAACGCGCGGTACGGGTGCCGGCCTGCTGTCCGCCGGTGCAGCGACCGACCGCGTCTACACTCCCGAGCGCTTCGACCCGTGGATCGAACTCGACCGCGCCGCCTGGACCCACAACGTCCGCGAGGCCGCGCGGCTGGCGGGCGGCCGCCCCATCCTCGCCGTCGTAAAGAACAACGCGTACGGCCTGGGCGACCGTGCGGTCGGGCCGCTCCTCGCCGGGATGCCCGAGGTGGGCGGCATCGCCGCCGTGCGCGTCGAGGAGGCGCTCGCCATGCGGGAGGAGGGGGTGACCAAGCCCATCGTGGTCATGGCCGAGGGATCCGAGGATGAGATCGAGGAGCTGGCGAGACACGACGTGCTCCCGTCCGTGTGGCTGGATGATGCGCCCGCGCGGCTGCGGAGCGTGTCCAGGCGACTCGGCCGTCCCGTGCCCGTTCAGCTCTTCATCGATACGGGGATGAACCGGGAGGGGATGCCGTACACCCGCGCGCGCGGGTGGATCGAGGAACTCGTGCAGAGCGAATACGTCGACGTGAACGGCACCTACACCATGTTCATTCACGATCTCGACTTCAACCGGGAGCAGCTTGCGCGCTTCGAGGAACTCCTCGCCTGGGCCCGCGGGAAGAACCTTCCCCTCGGCACCCTCCACGCTTCGCCCTCCTTCGAACTGTTCAACCTGCCCGAGGCGCACTACGACATGGTGCGGCCCGGGAACGCGCTGTTCGGAAACCACCTTTCCGGCGGGGAGGGCGCCCGGGAGATGGCCGACCTCAGGCCCGTGTTTCGCATGAACGCGCGCGTCGTGCGGGTCGAGCGCCTCAAGCCGGGCGACGGCGCGGGTTTCCGCCACACCTTCACCGCCGACCGGGCCACCTGGGTGGCGCTGCTGCCGATCGGCCGTACCGACGGCTATCCGTCCGAGGCGAACGGGACGTGCGACGTGCTGATCAACGGCCGCCTGTACCCCGTCGCCGGCGGGGTCAACTCCGCGCACACCATCCTCGACATCGGCCCGGAGAAGACGGTCGAGGTCGGCGACGTCGCCACCCTTATCGGCCCCGACCATCCGTCCGTGCTCCCCCACACCGTCGCCGAACGGACGGGCCGCGGCTTCCTCGGCATCATCCAGTCCATGAATCCACGGCTCCCGAGACGCGTGGTGTAGGGACGCCTCCCGGTCAGGTGCAGCGCTCCGCGATGGCCGCGATCGCGGTGTCGATCTCGTCGCGGGTGTTGAAGAAGTGGATGGATAGTCGGAAGTCGCGCTCCTCCCGGACGGGGGAGGCGAGGATCCCTTCGTCTTCGCGCAGATCGTTGTAGAGCTGCGTGGCGTCGCACCCCTCTTGGAGTTGAACGACGAACACGCCGGAGCGGTCCGGGCGCGCCCGCGGGGAGGACACGCCCAGTCCCTCGGTGGCGTCCACGACTTCGATCGCGTGGTCGACGAGCGATTGGATCCGCTCTTCGATCTTCCCCAGGCCGACACCCTCCATCCACTCCACCGCGCGGGCGAAGCCGGCGAAGTCCGCCAGCGCGCGGGTGCCGAACTCGTAGCGGGCGGCGCTGGGGAGGAGCGTGTAGCCACCCTCGTAGTCCATCGTCGCGTGGCTGTGCGAACCGGCCCAGCTCAGGTGCACGTCGTCGAGCATCTCCCGGCGCACGAAGAGCGCGCCCGTGCCCTTGGGGGCGAGCAGCCACTTGTGGCCGCAGGTCGAATAGCCATCGCAGCCGAGGGCGCGGAAGTCGGTCGGTACGCAGCCGGGGCCCTGCGCCCCGTCGAGGTGGTAGCGCACGCCGCGGGAGCGCAGCAAGTCCCCCAGTTCGGCGGACTCGTCCGTCCGCAGCGTTCGTCCGTTGTTCCGCGACACATGGCTGATGCTCACCATCCGCGTACGGTCCGAGAGTTGGCCGCGAACCTCGTCGATGAGCCCGGTTCCGGGACTCAGGTCGATCTCGCGGATCGCGATCCCGAACCGGTCGCGGAGGACGTACCACGGGACGACGTTGGCGGGGTGTTCCGTGTTGGAGATCACGACCTCGTCTCCCGGCTCCCAGTTCAGGCTCCAGGCGACGATGGAGATCCCCTCGGAGGTGCTGTGCGTGAGCGCGACCTCCTCGGTCCCGGCCCCGAACACGCGCGCCAGTTGCGCCCGCAGGTCGGGCTCGATCCCCGCCATCTCGTCGGAGATGCGGGGCTCGGCCGGGCTCCGGTTCTGGAAGGCGAGCCGTTCCTGGACGTGGTCGATGACCGCGTTCGGAGCCGGGCCGATCCCGCCCGTCTGGAAGTACAGGCTCTCCGTAGAGGCGGGGATCTCGGCGCGCGCCCGCGCCACCCACGCCTCTTGCGGCAGCGCGCTGTCTCGCCCGGCGCGCAGGGCGAGCCGCCCCACCGGCACGATCGGGGCCAGCGCCAGCGCGCCTGCGGACTGCCGGAGGAAGCTACGGCGACTCGTGTTCATTCCGGATCCTCGTCGCTGAGGATGAGCCAGCGGAGTTGCCGGTCGCTCACCTCGCGGCGGAGGGGCGCGGCGGCGCGGTAGAAGACGAGCCCCAGCGCCGCCCAGACGACGAGGACGATCCACTCGGCGGGAATCCGGCCGCCCGCCCCGTGGAAGGGTTCCCAGATCGAAGCCCCGAGCAGCCCCAACGCGACGACCGCACTGAGATAAAGGAAGCCCCGGCCGCCGGGCACGGTGTAGGGACGCGGGTGGTCGGGGCGCGTCTTGCGCAGCCGCAGGACCCCGAGCACGACGACCAGGAAGACGATCATGGCCGAGATCGCGGCGCCTCCGACGATGACGAGGATGGCGTTGCGGCCGAACAGCGCCCCCACGCTCCCCATGACGGCCACGAAGATGACCGCGGCGGACGGTGAGCCGTAGCGGTCATGCACCCTGGCGAGGCGGTGGGGGATCATGTGCGCGCGAGCCATGGCGAAGACGATCCGCGTGGAGGCGAAGAAGATCGCGTTCCACGTCGTGATGAGCCCGCAGAGTCCGGCGAACAGCACGACCCGGCCCAGGAACGGCGAGCCCAGGGCGGCCTCGATCGCCGCCGCGGCCGGAAGCTCCGAGGCGAGCAGTTCCGCGCGGGGCATGCTCATGGCCGTCGCCAGAATCACGAGACAGTAGAAGACGAGCGCGAACAGGATCGAGGCGCCCATGACGCGCGGCAGGAGCCGCAGCTTCGCGCCCTCCTCTACCTCCTCCATCGCCTGCGGAATCGTGTCGAAGCCGGCGAACCAGAAGGCGGCGGTCCCGAGCACGATGCCCACGCCGACCAGCGCCGTCCCCGGCGTCGTCCCGCTGAACATGGGCGCCAGGTTCGCGACGCTGCCGCCCACGACCCCCGCGACGACGAAAATGAGGGTGAGGATGATGAGTCCCGCCGTCATCAGGTCCTGGAACCAGGCGGCCGTCTTTCCGCCGCGGTAGTTGATGAACGTGATCGCGGCCATCACGGCGAGTCCGAGGGCGAGGCTCCACAGCCGCACCTCCTGCCCCAGCAGCGTGTAGATGACCGGACCGCCGAACCCGGGGACGAGCGCCGACACGACCCATTCCACGGAGATCGCCTCGAAGGAGGTCGTGAAGATGTAGGAGAAGGCGAGGAACCACGCGGCGGCGAAACTCCAGCGCGCTCCCCACGCCTCGAACACGTACGCGACCTCGCCGCCGGTGACCGGGTACGCGGCCGCCATCTCCGAGTAGCAGAGCCCGATCGCGAGAATGCCGAGGCCGCCCAGCACGAACGCGATGATGGCGCCGATCGCGCCGGCGCCGCTCAGCCACGCCCCCATGACCGTGATCCAGCCGACGCCGATGATCGTCCCGAAGGCGAGCGAGAAGAGCGACCGGAGCCGGATCCCTCGCCCGAGGACCTCGCGTTCGCCGCCTGCGTCCGGGGTCGCCGACCTGGTTGTGGGCTCGGTCATGGGCTCAGCCGTACTGCGACGGAGTCGGGGAAAGCCCGAGTATTTCGCGCGCCTGCGCGGGCGTGGCGACCTCGCGGTTCAGCTCGTGCGCGATCCGGACGGCGCGCTCCACGAGCTGGCGGTTGCTCGCCACCTTCTCGCCGCGGCGGTAGTAGATGTTGTCCTCCAGGCCGACGCGGACATGTCCTCCCATGAGGGTGGCGAGCGTGGTCATCGGAAGCTGGTGCGGCCCGATGCCCGAGCACAGCCAGACGGAGCCCTCCGGGAACTCGCGGACCATGTTCACGACGTTGTCGACGGTGGGCCAGCTCGACGTCTGGTAGCCCATCACGGTCTGGACCCAGTAGGGCGGTTCGATCAGGTCCTGCGCCATCAGGTCCCGGATCACCCACCCGCAGCCCGGGTGGTACGTCTCGAGTTCGGGCTTGATGCCGCGCGCCTTCATCTCCGCGGCGAAGTGCGCGATCTGCTTGTAGGAGAACGGTGTGCAGTCGTCGAAGTCGATCGCGGGACGGGGGTGCGTGTACTCCTCCCCGCGCGGCTTGAGTTTGAACTTGCCCATGTCCGGGGCGAGGTTCAGCGACGCGACCTCGGGGTTGGCGTCGAGGCAGGACAGGCGCTGTTCATCGTCCATCCACAGGTCGCCGCCGGTCGTGTTGTTGATGATGATCTCGGGACAGCGCTCGCGCAGGCGGCGGTTCGCTTCGAGCCACACCTCCGTCGTCGTCGCTCCCTTCCACAGCGTCTCGGGGTTGCGGGCGTGGATGTGCACCATCGAGGCGCCCGCGTCGTACGCTTCGCCGACGGATTCGGCCAGTTCCTCGGACGTCTCCGGGAGGGCGTCGTTATACTCCTTGCCCTGGATGCCGCCGTTCGCCGCCAGACAGATGATGACGGGGGGCATGCCGCCGGCGACCCTGTCCATGTAGGCGTAGGGGTCGCCGTAGTTCCAGGTTCTGGTCATCTGCTCCTCGGAAGGTTGTGAAGGCGGTTATGGTCTCGGGAGGTTGTTCCCGGTCCTCGGGGAGCCTTGATCATCTCACACCGATTCACAAGAGGATGCCATGTCCGGCACGGAAAGCGTCGCAAGGACCGTAGCCATCATCGGCGCGGGAACGATGGGACGGCGGATCGCCTACGGCTGCGCGGCGCGGGGGGTGCGCGCGCGGCTGTACGACATCTCGGAAGAGGCGCTCTCCGGGGCGCTGGTTGCCGTGCGCGCGCTGCTCGAGACCGCGGACGAAGGGGACGGGCCCGGGGCGACACATGGGCTCGTGGAGGCGTGCCGGGGTCTCGAGGACTGCGTGCGGGAGGCGGACTGGGTCATCGAGACGGTCCACGAAGACCTCGAACTGAAACGCGTCGTCCTCGGGCGGATCGGCGCGGCGGCGCCGGCGGACGCGTTCATCGCCTCGAACACCTCCTCGCTGCCGGGTTCGTGGCTGGCGGAGTCGACGGGCCGTCCCGGGCGGTTCACGAACATGAACTTCGGCCCGCCCGAGGATATCAAGGTCGAGGTCATGGGACACCCCGGCACCAACCCCGCGACGATCGATGCGGCGAAGCGGTTCCTGCGCCGGCTCGGCCTCGTGCCGATCGTCGCCCGCCGCGAGATCCAGGGCTATCCGACGAACCGGATCTGGCGGGCCATCAAGAAGGAGTCGCTGCACCTGATCGGCGGCGGATACCTGAGCGCGGAGGAGATCGACCGGGCGTGGATGCTCGACTGGGGCACGCCGATTGGGCCGTGCGGACTCATGGACGTGGTCGGACTCGATGTCGTGCGCGACATCGAGAACGTTTACTACAAGGTCTCCGGAGACCCGTCCGACAAGCCGCCCGACTTCCTCGACCGGATGGTCGAGCGCGGGGAACTCGGCGTGAAGTCGGGGGAGGGGTTCTACACGTACCCTTCGCCCACCTTCGAGCGGGAGGGCTGGCTCACGGCCTCCGACGACTGACGCGCCTGCCGTCCGACGCCTGAGGGCGGACCGCTACCAGGCCACCACGCCGTCGCGGCCGACGCGCAGTTCGTCGCCGGTCTCGACCCGGTCGAGCAGTTCGGGCCCCAGCCGGTCCACGCACACGATCGGCGCGTCGAGCCAGACATCGGCCAGGATGAGACCTCCGGCCGTGAGCGGATCCACGTCCCCGGGCAGGAGGAGTGCAGCGGGGGCGAGGCCGAGTTCCGCGATGCGCTCCCAGCAGGGTCCGGCGGAGGTGGAGCCCACGCAGAAGGGCGCGAGGACGACCCGCCCGGTGAGCGGTTCGCCGAAGAGTTCGGGGTTCTGCGGATCCCCGCACACGGCCGTGTCGATCCCGCCGTCGAACTGGTCGCAGAAGCTCGCGAAGGGGTTGAACCCGACGCGGGACACGGCGGCGAGCGCCGCGATCTCTCCGCCTATGACCGCCCGGCCCCGGAGCCGGGGCATCAGGCGTTCCCCCCGTCGGAGCCCCCGGCAGCGGCTCCCGTGCCCCCCGTCACCATCACCCGGAGGAGCGCCTCGTCGTCGAGCATGTACACGTTGCGGCTGTAGTAGCGGAGCTTGTTCGAGTTCGTGACGACGCAGGCGGGCGCGAGGATCGGGTCCTGCATGAACGCCTCGAGGCAGAAGGAACCCACGTGCCCTCCCGCGAGGGCGAGGGTCGCGAAGCCCGGATGTTCGGCGCGGAAGCGGGACACCACGTCGGGGGCCGCGACGAAGACCGTCTCCACCGCGAGGCGATCGCGTCCGGCGCGCGCGAGTCCGCTCGCCACCGCATCGGTCCACGCGCAGAGCTGGTCGTAGGTGAGGTGCGGACAGCCGAGCAGGACCTTGTTCGGCCGCAGCTCCTCGACCGGGCGGTCCGCCCGCAGCGACGCCCCGACCGACTCGATCCGCTCCGCGTCGATCGTCAGCCGGCGGGCGTCGTCGCGGATGAGCCGCCGGCCGTACCGCTTCGCCTCCACGGTGACGCCTTCCAGGTGGAAGAGGCCGACCCCGCCCCCCACGGAGGCGTTGGTCCCGAAGTCGCGCAGGAACTTCCCGCTCGCCGGGTGTTCGCCGCCCTTTAGCATGTCCGCGAGCCCCGTCACCCACGGGGTTCCGTCTCCGACCTCGCGCCCGATGAGGTAGCCGAGCACCTGGCCGTTGATCGGCCCCGCCGCCTCGACCTCGACGAGCCAGCTCGCGCGCCGTCCCTCGTCGGTCAGCAGGCCGGCGCGCGGCGTCTTGCCGACGACGTTGGAGATGAGATCGATGATCCCGGGATTCCGGTGCGTGCGCGCGCCGATGACGGAGTTCGCGTACACCACCGCGGAGGACTCCGCCCACGCGACGATCTGGCCGTACGAGGGCCGGTTCGCCACCTCCTCGAACCACGGCGTGCAGGTGAGACCGCCCGCATCGCGCAGGCCCAGCTTCGTGAGTGCCTCCCGGTAGCGCACCTCCATCGGGTACGCGCGAGCGAGCCGCTCCCGCTGCTCGCCCGTCAGATCCGACAGCGTCTCGTTGAGGATCGTTGCCGGGTCGGCCGTGAAGGGGAGCGCGGCCCGGACCCCGGCGTCGACGAGCGACTCGAGAAACTCCGTCCGCGCCCCCACCCCGGGCTTGGACTCCGGGATCACGAGGTGCCCGGGTCCCTCCACCGGCACGAGCCGCTCCGCATCCATCGCCTCGCCGAAGCGGACCATGGTGAGGAGGAGCTTGCGGGGGATCTCCCCCCGGCTCCCGTCGAGGACCGCTCGCTCGTCCCGTGTCAGATCCATCGTCGCCGCTGGTTGTCATCCCGTCGGTTGTGGCCTCGTCGGAGGCGTCCTCGTCGGAGGCCCTGATCGTTCCGGGAGCCTCGTTCGCCGGGTGCGAATTCACAAGGGCCGACGCATGGTACGAAGACCTTCGTTGACAGGGGGTGCCGAACCACGTATCGTTTCGTACGAAGATGTTCGTACATGCTTGAGCGGGGACGCTGCCACGGCGCTGGCAGGAGGAGGTGAAGCCTTGAGGGATCCGACATTCAGCGACCGGGAGCTGGACATCATGAGCGTCCTGTGGCGCCACGGGTCCGGCTCCGTGAGCGAGGTCATGGAGGCACTCGAGGACGAGGTCGGCTACACGACCGTTCTCAAGATCCTCCAGATCCTGGAGAAGAAGGGCGCCGTCCGGCACGAGGCGGAGGGTCGCGCGTACCGCTACTTCCCGCTCGTCGCCTCCGAGACCGCTGGGGAGACGGCCCTGGCCCGCATCCGGGACAAGATCTTCGGCGGATCGGCGGAACTCGTCCTCGCCCAGCTCATCTCGGGACGGGAGGTCTCGCCGGAGGAACTGGAGCGCATGCGGCGGATCCTCGACGAGTTGGAGGAGGGTGAGCTGTGACTCTGGCCACGATGATGTACGGGCTGATCGTCGCGGGCCTCGTGGGTGGGGCCGCGTGGTTCCTCGATCGCGGTCTGCGGGCCCTCGGGCGGCCGACCCGGTGGGTCTGGATCGGCGCCCTCGGCGTCGGCGCGCTCGCGCCCTTTCTTCCCCGACTCCTTCCCGCCGCGGCAACCGCGGGCGGTCCCGGACCCTTCGCCCTTCCCGTCGGCGCCCTGTACGAACTCGGAACGGCGGCTCCCTCGCTTCCCGTGCAGGGCGGGCGCTTCCTCGGGGGAATCGGCATCGAGGACTCCCTCGGAGCTCTCTGGGTCGCCGGTTCAGCCGTCGTCCTCATCCTCTTCGCCCTGATCTGCCTCCGGCTGCGGCGTCTGCGCGCGACATGGGAGCCTCGGGACGTCTGCGGCGAGGAAGTTCTGCGGTCGGAGAAGTTCGGGCCGGCCGTCGTGGGGCTGATCCGGTCCCGGATCGTCCTGCCGTCGTGGTCCTTCGGTCTCGGAGAGAAGGAACTCGAGATGGTCGTGCTGCACGAACGGGAACACGTGCGGGCGCGCGATCCGGTCCTCCTGGCGGCGGGGCTCCTGCTCGCGGCGTTCTCGCCCTGGAATCCGGCCGTCTGGTGGTCGCTCGCCAGGCTCCGGCTCGCCGTGGAAGGGGACTGCGACCGCCGCGTGCTGGCCCGCGGCGCCTCCGTGCGAAGCTATGCGCGCCTTCTCTTAACGGTCGCCGCCGGGTGCCGGCGGACGCCGGATCCGGCACCGGCCCTGATCCGCGGCGGCCACCCGGTAATCGAAAGGAGACTCATGATGATCAAGACCGCGACGAGGAAGCCCCGAATCCGGGCTTCCATCCTCACCGCCGCAGCCGGGTTGGGCCTGTTCGCCCTGGCCTGCGACACCCCGATCCCGCAAAGCCCGGTCGACCCCGAGCGCGCCTCGCGCGTCGAGGGAGTCGTGAGCGCGGAAGGCGTCATTAGCTCGGAAACTGCCGGCCCCGAGGCGGGCGCCAATCTGGAAGGGGAGATCGGGTACGTGGACGAAGGTGGAACCTACCTGGTCCACTCGGGCAAGTGGGCGGTCGATCCGGAAGCAGGCGTCGGGTTCGTGAACGAAGACGGAGTCTTCCGGGCGATCGACCTCGATCCGGAAGTCGAAGCGCGCATCCGCAGGACGCTCGAGCGCGCCGAGCACGAAATGGAAATCACACGCGCGATACTGGATGAGCATCTGCAGTCGGGCCAAATCACGAAGAAGGCCATCCCCAGGGATCTTTGGCTGAACCTCGAGAGCGGGATGATGGATCTTGAGCGTGCGGCGGAGCGCATCGGGGAGTCACTCCCGAGGTTGGAGGAGATGACCACCGAGTTGGCCATGGAGGTCCACCGGCTCCACGCGGCCGTCGAGGCAGGCGATATCACGCACGAGGAGGCGGAGCGAATGCTACGGACCCACATGGAGGCCCGTAGCGTCCGTCTGCGCTGGTCCGACAAGCCGCGCTGATCCCCGACCCCGGGCCCGGAGACCGTTGCGGCCCGGCGTCCTCGACGGCACCGTAACTCCGTTCGATCGCGCCTCCGAGCCCTGACCCGAGGGTCGGGCCCGGAGGCGCCAGTCGCGGGACACTCCGACCCGGGGAAGACACATGACTCCGACGCGCCGCCTCGCGGTTTCGTCCGCCGCCGTCCTGACCCTGACCGCCTTCGTCCCCGCCCCCGCCGTCGACCTCGTCCCCGCCCTTACGTGCGACGAACTGACCGCCACCTCGTGGAGCGGCTTCGTCCTCGATGAGGTGACGGAGGTCGAGGCCGGCGCGAGCGACCCGGCGCACTGCCGCGTGCGCGGGACGATCGACGAGGAGATCCACTTCGAACTCCTCCTCCCCCTGGCCGAGGACTGGAACGGCCGATTCCTCATGGGCGGCGGCGGCGGGTTCGTGGGGAGCGTCCAGAACCAGGCGCTCCAGTTCGCGGGGCCGGTCTCGGTCCTGACCCGCGGGTTCGCCACGGTGGGGACGGACACGGGACACCAGGGCCCGGGCATCGACGCGAGTTGGGCGCTGAACCGGCCCGACCGCGAGGTGAACTTCGGCCATCGGGCGGTGCACGTGACGGCGCAGACGGCGAAGACGATCGTCCGTCTCTTCTACGGCCGTGACATCGAGTACTCCTATTTCATCGGATGCTCGCGCGGCGGCGGCCAGGCGATGATGTCGTCGCAGCGCTATCCGGACGACTTCGACGGCATCGTGTCCGGGGCTCCGGCCTACGACTGGCCCGGACTCGGCGCCTTCTTCCTCCAGACCCAGCAGGCGCTATATCCCGATCCGAACGACCTCGCGACCCCGGTGATCACGGACGAGGCCGCGGCCATCCTCGAAGCCGCGATCCTCGAGGCGTGCGACGGGAACGACGGCGTGGAGGACGGGTTCATGACGAACCCCATGGCCTGCGAGATCGACCTCGCTTCGATCGAGGGACTGACCGACGAACAGCGGGCGGCCGCGGAGGTGATCTACGGCGGCGCCCGCGCAGGGGACCGGCACATCTACCCCGGCTTCCCGTTCGGGGGCGAGACCGACCCGGGCGGATGGAGGGGTTGGGTCACGGGGCGCGAGATGCAGCTGGGTCCGGCCGGGCCCAACCTCCAATACGCCTTCGGCACGCAGATGTACAAGTACATCATCTTCGACGATCCGGAGTTCGACTACAGCACCTACGACTTCAGCGACTACTTCTCGTGGGAGGAGGACACGCGCCGCGCCCGCTCGATCCTCAACGCGACGGACACGGATCTGGGCGCGTTCAAGACGGCGGGCGGGAAGCTGATCCTGTGGACCGGCTGGTCGGACTCGGCGATCCCCGCCAGCGGAACGATCGCCTACTACGAGGGCGTGGCCGCCGGAGACGACGACGCGGACGACTACACGCGGCTGTTCATGCTGCCCGGCGTGCTGCACTGCGCCGGCGGCCCGGGGCCCGACTTCGTCGACTGGATCGCCGCCATCCAGTCGTGGGTGGAGGAGGACGAGACCCCCGAGCGGCTCGTCGCGACCAAGTTCGGCGAGGGCGAGAACGGTGTCGAGATGCAGCGGCCCGTGTGCCCGTGGCCGGCCCACGCCGCCTACAACGGCACCGGGGATCCGAGGCGCGAAGACAGCTTCGAGTGCGTCGCACCGTAGGCCGTGATCGCGGAGGTCGCGGCCGAGGTCGTGGCCGAGGTCGGAGAAGTTGAAGAAGGGAGTGATTCGATGAGCGAAGTCACGCTCAGAGTGAATGGCGAGACGCATGCGCTCGACGTGGAACCCTCGACCCCGCTGCTCTACGTCCTCCGGAACGACCTCGGCCTCCGCGGGCCCCGCTTCGGCTGCGGCCTCGGCCAGTGCGGCACGTGCACGGTCCTCATGGACGGCCGCGCGATCCGCTCGTGCATGCGACCGGTGTCCCGCGCCGAGGGCGAGATCGTCACGCTCGAGGGGCTGTCGGCCGGCGGCGAACTGGATCCCGTGCAGCAGGCGTGGATCGACGAGCAGGTGCCGCAGTGCGGGTACTGCCAGAACGGCCAGATCCTCACGGCCAAGGCGCTCCTCGACCGCAACCCGGACCCGAGCGACGAGGAGATCCGGCAGGGGATGAACGGCGCCCTCTGCCGCTGCATGACGTACTACCGCATCCAGTCCGCCGTGAGGCGCGCCGCGGAGGCGATGGCGAACGGGGACGGCGGGGCCGACGGCGTGGATGAGCCGGCGGGGGCCGCCGGGGAGGTGGGACGGTGAGGCGCGCCCCGGAGTTCCCTGCGGGGGTCGACGAGGCCCTCGCCCCTTGGGAGGGAAGCACGTCCCGCCGGGACTTCCTGAAGACCTCGGGGCTGTTCGTCCTCGGCTTCAGCAGCGTCGGCTTCAGCGGCGCCGGCGGCATCGGTGTGGCCGGCCTCGGCCGGAACGGCTCCCGTGACCCCGATGAGGCGAACCCGTATCCGGATCCGGACTTCCTCCAGCTCGACTCCTGGCTCGTCGTGCACGAGGACGGCACGGCGACCTTCTACGTCGGCAAGACGGACGGCGGGCAGGGGACCGGGACCGCCATGCGGCAGATGATGTGCGACGAACTCGACCTCGCCTACGACCGGGCGTCGCTCGTCATGGGCCGCACCGACATGACGGTCGACCAGGGCGGATCGGGCGGTTCCGATGCCATCGAACGTGACGCGCTGCCGGCGCGGCGGGTCGCGGCGGAAGCGCGCCGCGTCCTGCTGGAGCTGGCCTCGGAGCGCTTTGAGGTCCCCGCCGACGAACTCACCGTCAGCGAGGGGGTCATCTCCGTCGCCGCCGATCCCGCCCGCACGGCGACCTACGGCGACCTGATCGGCGGCCGGCGCTTCGATGTCGCCCTCACGGGACGGAACGTCAACGAAACCACCGGTCTCGCCGACGTGAAGCCGGTCCAGGAGCTGAGGATCGTCGGGCAGTCCCTCCCCCGGTACGACATCCCGGCCAAGGTCGACGGGTCGCTCGAGTGGGCGGTCGACGTCAAACTCCCCGGCATGGTCCACGCGCGGAACGTGCGGCCGCCCTTCGCGGGCGCGCGGCTCGTCTCCGTCGACGAATCCTCCGTCCGCGACGTCCCCGGCTTCATCCGCCTCGTCCGGGAGGGCAACTACGTCGCGGTCGTCTGCGAGCGGGAGGAACAGGCGATCCAAGCGGCGGAGAGCCTCGCCCTCGAATGGGAGAAGCCGGAAACGGCGCCCTTCCCGTCCTCCGAGGACCTGTTCGACTACATGCGGGGCGCGACCCCGGTCGGCGCGGGGACCGGAACATCTCCCCGTCCCCGCGTGGAGGGGGATCCCGACGCGGCGCTGGCGGGTGCGGCGACGGTCGTCGAAGCCGGCTATGACATCCCCTTCCAGGGACACACCGCGATCGGGCCCGCCCACGCCGTGGCCGACCCCTCGGACGGGCAGATGACGGTCTACACGAACGACATGAAGCCCTACAGCCACCGCACGGGGATCGCCGAGTTCCTCGGCATGCCGCCGGAGCGGGTGCGGGTGATCTGGATGGAGGGTCCGCAACTCTACGGGCGCACGGCGGCGGACGACGCGGGCTTCGAGGCGGCGTACCTGGCCCGGGAGCTTGGCCGCCCCGTCCGGGTGCAGTGGATGCGGCACGAGGAGACGGCGTGGGATACGAAGGGCCCGGCATTCGCCATCGATCTGCGCGGGGGGCTGGATGATGCCGGCGACGTGGTCGCGCTCGACTATCGAGCCCGGATCGCGAACTACGCGCACGTCGGCTACAACCAGGCGGACACCGTCCTCATCGCCCAGCTCATGGGGATCCGGCCCGAGCGGCCGTCCCCCGGCGGCGGCCGGGGCCCGGACGAGATGTACCACATCCCGAACCGTCGGGAGGAGACGCGGGCCGTCCGTTTCTCGCTCGCCTTCGAGACGCCGCTCCGCACCGGCAACCTGCGCGATCCGAACGGCCCGCAGACGACCTTTGCCGGGGAGTCGTTCATCGACGAGATGGCGGCGGCCGCGACCGCCGACCCGGTCGAGTTCCGCCTCCGCCTCCTGCGCGGGACGACGGAGGACGACGCGACCTTCCGCCGGGCCCGCTCCATCGCCGTCGTGGAGGCGGCGGCAGAGGCGTACGGCTGGGATCCGCGACCCTCGCCCCGCGCGCCGGGAGGCGGGCGCATCCTCACCGGGCGCGGGATCTCGTACGCGTACCGCGTCCAGACGGCCGTCGCCACGGTCGCGGAGGTCGAGGTCGACCGGGAGAGCGGGCGCGTGTGGGTGAAGCGCATGGTCTGCGCGCACGACTGCGGCCTCGTGATCAATCCCGACGGCTTGGAGAACACGATCCAGGGGAATCTCCTGCACGGGATCAGCCGGACGCTGTTCGAGGAAGTGCAGTTCGACGGCGAGAGGGTGACGAGCGTCGACTGGCGCACGCACCCGACCATCACGCACCGGGACGCGCCCGAGCGGATCGATGTCGCGATCGTGAACGGCGACCCGAACCCGAACCGGCCGGACCTGCCGCACTACGGAGCGGGCGAGCCCTCGCACCGCACCGTTCCGGCGGCCATCGCGAACGCGATCCACGACGCGACCGGCGTGCGCATGCGCCGCATCCCCCTGCGCCCCGAACGCGTCGTCGCGGAACTCACGGCGGCGGGAGTGTAGGCTCTCCCGCTCAGGTCAGATCTTGATGTAGGTGCCGCGGCGGTGGAGCAGCCACATGATGCCCAGCCAGAAGGTGACTTGGGCCAGCGCCATGGCGAGCGACCCGCCGTAGTCGCCCGCCCACGACCGGAACGCGTTCTCGTACAGCCATGCGCTCAGCGGTACGCCCCCGTCGCCCCCGACCCGAATCCGGGCGAGAGTCTTGGCGAGCATGCCGGAGGCGACGAACACGGCGATCGAGTTCATCCCGTACACGACCAATGGCGTCACCCACGACCCGCGCAGCCGCTTCACGTCGATGAGCCAGTACATGGCGCCGAACAGGAGGAGCGCCGTCCCGGCAGTGAAGAGCACGTAGGAACTCGACCACAGGTTCTTGTTGATCGGGAACACCGTGTCCCACAGGAATCCCAGCACGACGAACCAGGCGCCGACGATCCACATTCCGCGCGAGATCTCGCGGCCGGAGCGGTCCGACCGCAGCCACTCGCCGCAGAAGATCCCCAGGAGGCACGTCCCGATGGCTGGCAGCGTCGAGAGGAGTCCCTCCGGATCCCACGTCCCCTGCCATAGCCGGTCTCCGATGACGAACCGGTCGATGCGGGCCCCGAGATTCCCGTCCGGCGTCAGGTCCCCCGCGACGAGCGCCCAGTATCCGAAGAGGAGCACCCCCACCGCGATCCACCGCACGCGCGCGGACCCCCACAGGTAGAGCGCCGCCGCCGCGCAGTAGACGAGTCCGATCCGCTGCAGCACGCCGTAGAGGCGCATGTCGAACAGGTCGAAGTCCGGAATCGCCCGCATCGCAAGCCCGAGTCCGATGAGGATGAGCGAGCGCCGCACCACGTGCCGGAACAGCCGACCCCGGTTCGCGTCTTCGGCAAGGCGGCGCGAGAAGGAGAAGGGGAGCGCGACCCCGACGATGAAGAGGAAGTAGGGGAAGATGAGGTCGGTCGGGGTCCACCCGTGCCACTCCGCGTGGGCGAGGGGCGCGTAGACGTAGGCCCAACTCCCGGGGTTGTTGACGAGGATCATCGCCGCGATCGTCAGGCCCCGGAACGCGTCCAGCGAGACGACGCGCCCGCCTGTCGGTTCGGTCATGACGACCTCGTGCTGTGCTGGCGGCCTACTTGCGGAACCGGTCCCCTCCGCGACCCCTGCCACCCCCGCTCGCCATGGAGCGGTTCCCGAGATACCAGGTGAAGTTCAGCATCACGTACTGCGTGAGCGACTCGACCCGGCGCTCCTGGATGAAGCCGGGCGAGTTCGTGTACGTCACCCCCTGATTCTGGCCCAGAAGGTCGAACGCCACCAGCCGGATCTCGGCCTGGTCGTTGAGGATGCGGCGCTGCAGGGAAGCCTCCCACAGCGCGACGTTCCGCCCCGGGCCGAACAGGTCCTGGTCGTAGAGCCGCCACTGGAACTCCGTACCCAGCGTCCACGCCCCGAGGTAGAAGTCGGCGCTCCCGTACAGCGTCGAGTTGACGTAGTCCTCGTTCAACTCCTCGTTCAGGGAATAGCTGACGTCGCTCAGCGTCAGCTTGGCGCCGCCGCGCACGTCGTAGTCCTCCTTGGCGCGGTTCTCGAGTTCGACCCCGAACGTGTGCTCCAGCGACTGGCTCCGGTTCTCGACCTGGTTCACGAACTCGTTCGAACTGAAGTAGCCCAGGCTATAGTTCAGGTCCACCTGCCCGCCCATCCAGCGCAGCGGCGTCCCGAAGCTCGCGCCGCCGTTCGCCGACCATGCGCTGCCGAGGTTGACGGGCGAGATCGTCTGAAGCCCCCGCTGCGTCACCGTTCGGGACTGGGCGATGTCGTTCGTCGTGACGCTGACGTTCGCCCACGTGAACAGGTTCACGAAGCTGAACATGTCGAAGAAACGGTACTCCGTCCGCAGGCGGTGCGTGTATTCGGGCTGCAGGTCCGGGTTCCCCACCCGGATCCGCAGCGGATCGCGGTTGTCGACGAAGGGCTGGAGATCCGTCATGCGCGGTTCGCGCGTCGATGTCGAGTACCGGAACTGGAGCGTGCGCATATCGTCGAGTTGCATCCGGTACTCGGCGTTGGGCAGCACGTGCGTGTACCCGTTGGCGATCTCCTCGCTGCGGTCGAGGATCGTCCCCTCCAGGTTCGAGCCCTGCAGGCGCAGTCCGAGCACGAGCCGCCCGGCCTCGCTCGTGCGGTTGAAGCGAAAACCCCCACGCAGATAGCTGTACGTCCGCTCGAACCCGGAGGTGAGCAGAGGGTTCAGCGTGCGGCCGTCAGGCCCGATGTCGAACACCGACTGGTTCTCGTCCTCGGCGGTCGCGCTCCGCTCCCCGTAGACCTCGAGCATGGACTCCCAGGGCATGGGCTGGGTCATCGAGAGGCGGACGGAGTGCGTCAGCGTCTGGCCGAGATTCGTCTGTTCCTGGAGTACGTCGCCGACCCGTGCCCGCGGGTTCTCGACGTTGCCCTCGATCGACGACGCGAGGTTCGTCAGGCGGTCCGAGTCGCTGAGGTTCACCCGGGCCTCCGCGAAGAGGCTCCGCCCGCTGTCGTCGAGCCGCTTGCGCCACGTGAGCCGGGCATCGCCGCCCACGTCATCGCTGTCCACGTCGTAGTTCGTTGCCGCGGCCGTGAGAAACTGTCCCGTGCCCGAGCGCGTGTCCTGGAAGTCGATGCGGTCGAGGAGGGAGGCGCGGGTGTTCAGATTCCCGCGCAGCCGCAGTTCGTGGCCCTCGGCGAGCGTGAACTGAGAGTTCAGGTTGACGCGGTGCGACGAGTTCTCGGTGTCCGTGCGCGTGGCCCGGTCGACGAGGGATGAGGCGCTCGTGCCGAGGAGTTGCTCCTGCTGGCGCGTCTCGTTCTGGAAGTTGTCGAGCGTGCTGATGCGGTAGCTCGTCCGGATCCAGTGGTCGTCGTTCCCGCCGAAGTCGTGGTTGACGTTGAACGCCAGCATGCGCGTCTCGGTGAGCCCGTCGTCGCCCCCGCCGCCGCGGCCGAAGTCCCGTCCGCCGAAAGACATGGCGTCGCCCCACCCGAACCCGGCCTGGTTCACGTTGTTCGCGCTCCCGAGCAGGGCGAGCTGCGTCGTGGGCGAAAAGCGGTTGATCGACAGGGCGCCCGCGTACGGAATCCCGCCGGCCACCGTCCCGGCTTCGCCGCCGGCCAGCCGCCGCGCGGCCACCGACTCGCCGAATCCGGGCGCCGCGGACGCGTTGTCCACGTCCGCCCCGAGTCCGCCCGACGTGCGGCCGAAGTAGCCCGACCGCGCCTCGTCCTTGAGTTCAAGGTTGATCGTCCGCTCTTCCTCGCCATCGGCGATGCCCGTGAACTCGGCCATGTCCGATTCCTTGTCGTAGACCTCCACGCGGTCCACGGCCTCGGCGGGCAGGTTCTGGGTCGCCATCGTGGGGTCTCCCCCGAAGAACTCCTTCCCATCGACGAGGACGTTCTCGACTTCTTCGCCCTGCGCCGTGATCGATCCGTCGTTCTCGACCTCGATGCCCGGAAGCTGGCGGAGGAGGTCCTCCACCGTGGCGTTGGGCCGCGTCCGGAAGGCGAGCGCGTTGTAGCCGAGGGTATCCCGCCGGTTGAGGAAGGGGACGTGGTCGAGGGTGACGACGAGCGGATCCACCTCCACCGCCATCACGTCGAGGTTGATGGTGCCGACGTTCACGTCCTCGCCGGCGAGGGAGAGGTCCTGCCGCACCGTGCCGTATCCGAGCAGGGTGACCTGCAGGATGTATTCGCCGGGTCCGAGATCTCCGAGGGCGAAAACGCCGTCGCCGTTGGAGGTCGTGAATCGCGTGAGGACCGAGTCGGGCTTCGCCAGCGCCACGACCATGGCGCCGCTGAGGCCCGCGCCGTCCGTGTCGGCGATCACGCCGCTCACCGTGTACTCCGCTTGGGCCTCGATGGGAGAGGGAGAAAGGCCCACGAACGCGAGCACCGCCGCCAGCAGCGTCAGAATCCGCGCCGGCCGCGACCGAAACGCCGGGGTCGAACCCATCCGTGCGAGCCGCCTCATCGGAGCCCCCCGTCAAAGGGACGGCGCCGGTTGCCGGCCCCGCGCGTGGCCCGGATTTCCTCGAGCTTCTCCGCCACGAGGGCCTCGTACTCCTCGCGCGTGACCATCTCCCCGTCCGTCGGCGGGGCGATCGCGACGTTGCCAGGGCCGTCGAGGTTCACCTCGGTCGCCGAGTAGAGGAGGTCTCCGCCGTCGACCGAAAGCACGAGGATGAGGCCGGGAAGCCCGCCGTACTGGCCGGGGCCCGCCTGCACCGGGATCTGGGGCGTGAACCAGGCTTCGATCTCCGATCCGTCGTGGACGGCCGTCGCCTGCTGCACCATGTAACCGAGGAACTCGCGCTGTTCGGTCCCGAGCTTCCACGCATACGCAGGCCGGTCTCCGGAGATCAGAAACGTGCGCCCCATGAACTCGCGGGTCTCCGTCATGGCGCCGCTCCCGAAGTCCATATAGGCCTGCACCACATCCTCCTGATCGCTGCGGGAGGCCGATCCCATTCTGAACCGCAGCGCCATCCCGAGGGCGCGGCGATCCATCCGGTCCGAGTCGCGGGCGCCACCGCGGGGGGGCGCCGCTTCCTCATCGGGGTCCGGCATCATGATGGATCGGGCGCCGTCGAAGCGGAGCACCATTGAGGCGGTGTTCAGCGCCGCGAGGCGGTCGCGGAACGCCGCCATGCGCTCGGGCACCTCGAAGTCGAACTGCACGGAGCGCAGGTAGTGAACGCTCCCGGCCGGTGCCGCCTGCGCGCCCTGCGCCGCCGGCGCGAAGCCCCAAAGGGCGCCGGGAAGGGCCGCGAGAAGGAAAAGCTGGAACCGTCGCAGGAATCTTTGTCGTGTACTCATGGAACCCGTCGCTTGCCGTCCGTCATCCATTAGATCGGACACACGGCGCCATGGTCACGTTGTAGAGAGTCGTCCGTGACCGATTGAAAGTCAGGGCGCGTCGATGGCGACGCGGCGCACCTCGCGGCCCAGGGCTTGCCGCAGGCGGGCGAAGAGGAGGACGGCCACGGCGGCAAGTCCGGCGGCCAGGCCCCACCACAGGCCGCGCGGGCCCCAGTCGGCACGGAAGGCGAGGAAGTAGCTCACCGGCACGCCGAGCAGCCAGAAGCCGAGGGCGTTGACGAGGAATGGCGTGAAGGTGTCTCCGGCGCCGCGCAGCACGCCGGCCGCGACGGTCTGGAGGCCATCGGCGACCTGGAAGACGCCGGCGATCGGGATCAGGGACGCGGCGATCGCGACGACCGTGACGTCATGCGAGTAGAGGCCGGCCCAGAAGCGCGGGAAGGCGAGAAAGGCGCCCGCGGTCGCGAGCATGAAGACGCCGCTGAGCTGGATCCCCGCGGCGGCGGCCCGGCGCGCCCCGTCCATGTTTTCCTGTCCAACGGCGTGGCCGACGCGCACGGCGGAGGCGGCCGCGATCCCGAACGGCACCATGAAGGTGAGCGCGGCGAGAGTGAGCGCGATCTGGTGCCCCGCCATCGCCTCGGTGCCCAGCCAGCCCATCATGACGCCGATCACGGCGAACGCTCCGAACTCGAGCTGCTGCTGAAAGCCGATCGGGGTGCCGAGCCGCACCATGCGCGCGAGCGCAAGCCGGTCGAGCGCCTCGCGCCGGAAGCGGCCCAGATAGGGACGCATGGAGGGCCAGGACAGCCAGAGAAGCGCGACCGCCATGCACCAGCGCGCCAGGCTAGACCCCCACGCCGAGCCCACGGCCCCCAACTGCGGAACCCCGAGATTCCCGTAGATCAGCACCCAGTTGAGAAAGGCGTTCAGGAGGTTCGCGCCCGCGATCGTCCACACGATCGGCGCCACCCGATGCATCGCCTGCAGGCTCTGCCGGAGTACGACGAACGCGTAGAAAGGGAGCATCCCGAGGATCGACCCCAGCGCGTAGCCCCCGGCCACCGGCACGACATCGGCGGGCTGCCGCAGGAGGGCGAAGATGCGTGCGGCGGGCAGGAAGAGCAGGGACGTGATCGCCGTCAGAAAAAGAGTGAGGACGAGCGCCCGCTGTATCCCCCGCGCGGCGGCTTCATGGTCGCCCGCACCGACGCCCTGCGCGACGATGGGATCGAGGGACATGAGCACGCCCATCCCGAACACGGCGATCTGGAAGAAGTAGATGTTTCCCAGGCCGACGGCGGCCAGATCGGTCGCCGACAGCCGGCCGACCATGAGCGTGTCCACCACGCCCATCATCATGATGCCGACCTGAACGGTCACGATCGGGAGGGCCAGACGCATCATGCGCGCGAGGTCCGCGCGGCGGGGTGCGAGGTTCATCGCGGCATCATCGCCGGGCGCCTCGCGACGCGCAAATCGGGCAGGTCCACCGGAATTCCGTTGCCGCCCCGCAGCGCCGCGGATAGACTCCGCCTCACCCGCAGCGGGGCTTTGCCACGGGCTGCCAGATCGAGGGGGAGAACATCGAGATTCTGACGTTCACGGGTGGACCGTTCGCGCAGAACACGCTGCTCGTGGTCTGCGAGGACGGCCGCACCGGGCTTCTGGTCGACCCCGGCGCCGCGACGCCGGAGGCGCTGGCCGAGGCGCGCGCCCGCGACCTGGACATCGCGGCGCTCCTTGTCACGCACGCCCACGTGGATCACATCGACGGCCTCAAGGAGGCGAAGGCCGAGACCGGGGCGCCCATCTACCTCCACCCCCTGGATCGATCGCTCTACGACAACGTCGCGAACCAGGCCCTCGTCTTCGGCGTGTCCTGCGCGGAGCCGCCGCCGCCCGACATCGACCTCGTCCCCGGCACGAACATCGCCTTCGGCGGCTCGGAATTCGAGGTCGTGTTCGCGCCCGGCCACGCGCCGGGGCACGTGATGTTCGTCTCCACGTCACACCCGGTAGCGATCGTGGGGGACGTGATCTTCCGCGGGTCGATCGGACGGACGGATCTCCCGAACGGGAACTACGGCGTGCTCATGGAGTCCATCCGGACGCAGGTGCTGACGCTACCGCCCGAGACCCGCCTCTACCCCGGTCACGGCCCTGAGACCACCGTGGAACTCGAGCGCGACACCAACCCCTTCGTCCTCCAACTCCACGGCGGCCGCTGGGTCTGACCCCCGCCGGACCCGACCCCCGCGCCGTGTGGCGTCAGGGGTTCGTGGCGACGGGTTCGAAGGCCTTCAGGACCTCGCGCGTCATGTCCCAGCGGTCGAAGCCCTGCCGGCCATAGTCGAGCCCGCGCCGGACGATGACGACGTCGTGCGACGGCACGATGACGACGAACTGGCCGCGGTTGCCGGCGGTGGAGTAGGCGTCCTTCGGCACGTCCGTGCGGTTGTCGGGCACGAGCCAGAACTGCCCGCCGTAGAAGTTTCCGGTCTCGGACGTTGCCGGGGCCGGCGTCCGCACGAAGTCGATCCACTCCTCGGAGATCAGGCGCTCGTCCTTCCACATCCCGTCCTGCGCGTAGAGGAGCCCGAAGCGGGCCAGGTCCCGGGCCGTCGTGTAGATCTGGCTGCTCATGATGAAGTCGCCGAACCGGTCCGTGCTGAGGAGTGTGTTCCGCATCCCGATCTTGTCGAGGAGGCGTTCCCGCGGGAACTCGAGGTAGGCCTGCGGGTCGCCGATCACCTGCTTCATCGCGTACACGCCGAGCAGCGTGTCGTAGTTCTCGTAGTCCCAGAACGTTCCGGGTTCCTGCATCAGCGAGCGGTTGCGGGCGCCGTGCACCGAGCTCTCGCCGGCCCAGTAGGAGAAGCCCGACCCCGTCGCGTACTCCATGCCCCAACTGTCCACGGGATAGAGTCCGCTGGACATGTTGAGTACCTGGCGGAGGGTGATCTCCCGCCGGGGATCGTTCTCCGGCGAGCCCGCCTTCTCGGGCAGCCAGTCGAAGGGCAGGGGCTCGTCGAGCGCCAGCTTCCCCTCGTCGACGAGCATGCCGATCAGGGTCGAGGCGATGCTCTTCGCGGTCGACCAGGTGCGGGTCTTCGTGAACATGTCGACGCCGGGAGCGTAACGCTCGTGAATGATCTCCCCGTCGTGGACGACGATGAGGCTGAGCGTCACCTGCTCCGGGGATTCGCGGTCGAACGTCCAGTCGGACGCGGCCTCGAGGGCCACCGGGTCGACGCCGCGCGGGAGCGGGCGGCTCATCACGAGGTCCCCGTCCGGCCATGCCGCCCCCGCCGCGTCGCCGCCCGCCCGGGCCGTCGTCAGGATCGGCAGGTCGTCGATGTCATCGAAGGTCTGCTCCGGCGACAGGATCACGCACCCGATCCCTTCGCGGAACGCGGCCCTCATGGTCGGGGTCGTGCCGGGCTCGCCGATGGCGACCGCCTTCCTCTCCCAGTCGACGACGTAGTCGCCACCCTCGGCCGTCCCGACCGGGTCGCGCAGGTAGGCGAGTTCCTGCTCGAACACCTGCTCCAGCGTCCGGTCTCCCGTGAACAGGCCGTTGCACTGCAGGATGGCCTGGACGCCGCGCTGGATCATCTCCCGCTGCGGAGCGAAGTAATCGTAGGACCGCTCCTGCTGGGCAGCGGCGGCTGCCGGTGCGAGCAGGGCGAGCGCGATGGCGGCGAAGGTGAGGCGTTTCATGGCTTCCCCCGGAGTCCGGACGACAGGTTCCTGGAACCCTGCCAACATGCGGGACGCACGCGTTTCCGGCCACGGGTGCGCAGGTCGCGCCGGCGGGCGGGCGGGAATATCGTGTCCCCGTGATCGACCAGATTCTCTACGGCTCCATCGCGCTCATCGCGCTCACGAACCCGCTCGCCGAGCTGCCCTTCTTCTTCGCGGCGACGGACGGGTTCTCGCGTGCGGAACTGCGGCGCGCGGCGGTGAAGGTCGCGGTCGGCGTGCTCATCGTCCTCACCGTCGCCACCGTTGCCGGCGCGCGCATCCTGAGCCTCTTCGACGTGAGCTTCGCCGCGTTCCGGACGGCGGGCGGCCTCGTCGTCATCCTTGCCGCGCTCGAGATGCTGCGCGGCGCCGGGTTCGGGATCACGGGCGTACGCCGGGATCCGGGCGAGACGGAGGACCATCTCTGGGTCCCGCTCGTCATGCCGCTGATCGCGGGGCCGGCGTCGATCACCGCCGCGATCACGCTGGCGCTCGATGAAGCCGGCGCGCTGATCGGGATCCCCGTCGCTACCCTCATCGCCGTGTTTGTCGCGTCGGTGGGCGTGCTCGCGGTGCTCCTCGCGGCCAGCTTCCTCTCGCACGCGCTGAGCCGCCGGTCGGTCAGGATCTTCGAGCGCTTCTCGGGCCTGATCCTGCTCGCCATCGGCTGCCAGATGTGCCTCTCCGGCATCCGGGAGTTCTTCGTCGGCTGACGGAATCGGCTGACGGAATCGGCTGACGGAATCGGCTAACGGAATCGGCTAACGGACGATGTCCACCGTGACGTTCTCGCCGAAGTGCGTGCCCAAGTCCGAGAGGAAGAGCGACGCCGAGGCGTGGTGGCCCATGATGTAGCGGCTCACGAAGCGGAAGACGGCACTGTACACCTCCCCCTCCTCCGTGATCGTCACGGTCGCTCCGCCCGCCGCGGGTTCGATCTCGTAGATCCAGCGGCCGCCGAAGGGCATGCCCTCCGAGAGGATCGTCGTCACGAGCCGCCTCGGGGATTCGCTCTCCGTCAACTCCATGGGAAGCGGGCCGGTGGCCTCGACCATCACCCAGGCGGGGCGTCCGTCGCGGGCCGGGAGTTCCTCGACGCGTTCGATGGACGGACGCCACTCCGGGTAGGCCCGGTAGTCCGCGATGGTCGCGAAGATCGCCTCCGGCGAAGCGGAGAACTCGGCCCTCACGGTCGCGACATGGTCCTGGGGCAGGGAAAGCCCGACGCCGTAGACGACCGCGAACAGTCCCGCGATGACGACAATCATGCCAATGATGATGCGCTTCAGGGTGCGGTTCATGGGACGGTTTCCGTTGCGGAAGGGTTACGGGGGGGGCGGAGGGTCGCGGAGGATGGGGAGCGTGAGGCACGTCGGGCCGCCCTCGCACGGGATGCAGAGCGCGTCTCCGTCGACGCACGTGACGTCGCAGCCCGCGTCCCTCATCAGCCGGACCGTCTCCGGGAATCCGTCGAGCGCGATGCCGCGCCGCGGGGCCGTGGCGAGAACGTTCAGATTCATCCCCCCGGAGGCCGCGAATTCCTCATCCCCCGCCTCGAGGCATCGGATGCAGCGTTCGCGCATCAACTCGTGGAGCGCGACCGGGAAGAGCCGGGGATAAACCAGCGCAAGATCCCGGTCCAGCGGACTCACGAGCGAGAGCAGGTGCAGGCAGGCGGCGCTTCCGTTCCACATCGGGAGATCGAACGCCCGGACTTCGATCCCGAGCGGCGCGAGCGTGGCCTGAAGCTGATCGATGCCCGCCTGGTTGGTGCGAAAGCCGCGCCCCGCCGCGAGCGTGCGTTCGTCCACCCACATCAGATCCCCGCCTTCCGCGACTCCCGGGGCCTCGATGGCGCCGATCACGGGCACGCCCAGACGCCGGTAGAGCGCCTCGTGGCTCGCCACTTCGGGCTGCCGCAACGCCTTCCCGGGCCGCAGCAGGATGGCGCCCCCGGGCGTCATGAAGGAGGGATCGAAGGGGAACATCGCGTCGGCGAGCCCGTCGTCCTCCGTAACCTCGATCCACTCGATCTCCGCCCCGGAGGCGGCGACGCACTCGGCGATCGCGTCGTACTGCCGAAGCAGCCGGTCGGGCTCGATCGGCCCCGAGTAGTGCCAGCGCGCCGGATCCGCCTCCAGCGTCGCCCGGCCCGGCCGGCGCATCGCCACGCGCCGAAGCGGCGCCACCATGCTGGAGACCCCGAACCTCGCTTCGGTCTGCACCCGCCCGTTCATCTGGCTGAAGCTACGTGGGCGCCTGTACCTTCGCTGGCCGCAGCGGGGCCGACAGCGCCGGTGCCGTCCGCTCCGCCGCCCGCGCACGGACCGCAGCACGAGGGTTCCCGAGCTTGAACCGAAACCGATTCCATAGCGCCTCGACGTTCTCCGAGTACCTGGAGACGGTCGAAAAGAACCGCGAACTCTGGCACGCGCTGGCCCGCCGCGCGGCGGTGGGCGAGGAGACCCGGCAGCGGGCGCGCGCCATCCCCGGCCGGTGGAACGTCATCGCGCTCACCGAGGACTGGTGCGGCGACGCGATCAACACCCTCCCCGTCTTCGATCGTCTGGCGGAGGTCGCCGGGAACATCGAATTGCGCGTCCTCCTGCGGGACGAGAACCCGGACCTGATGGACGCCCATCTGACGAACGGGACGAGCCGGTCCATTCCGATCCTCATCGTCTACGACGAAACCTTCCGCGAGCGTGGGTGGTGGGGCCCCCGGCCGACCCCGATCCAGGAGTGGGTGATGACGGAGGGGATGAAGCTCGACCCGGCGGATCGCTATCGCGAGGTGCGCCGCTACTACGCACGGGACAGGGGCCGCACCGCGCTGGACGAGTTCCTCAGGGTCCTCGAGCGCGCGGCCGCCGACGACTGAACGCCCGCATCACGACAAACACGGGGACGCCCGCCACGAGCAGGAGGAAGCCCCAGAACACGATTTCCGGGCCCGCCCCGGCGATGGCCCAGAAGGAAAACCCGAAGGCGAGGAGGGCCACGATCAGCCGACCCACGGGGGGCGCCGTGCCGTGAGACCGCGCCGCCCGCGCGTCGACCGTCACGGCGAAGCGCTCACGCACGGAGAAGAGCAGGGCGGTCGCGCTCGCGAACACATAGGCGAGCAGCGTCGCGAGTGTGGAGAGCAGGATGAGAAAGGTGAAGGCCTGGACGAGGCCGCGCGTGTAGTTCATCGCGATTAGGATCGTCGCGACGCTCGCCGCGAAGATGAGCCCGAAGGACGGCGTGCCGCGCGGGCTGAGCCGCGCGAAGGCGGCGGGAAGGAGGCCATCCTGCGCGGCAGCCCGCGGAAGCTGGCCGGAGAGCAGGATCCAGCCGTTGAGCGCGCCGAAACAGGCGATCGTGGCGCCCGCTCCGATCACGAGCCGGCCGGCGTTCCCCCAGATCGATCCGGCCGCGTCCGCGAAGGGCGCGGTGGAGACGGCGAGGTCCGCCGGCGCGATGATCCCCATCACGGCGGACGTGCTGATGATGAAGATCAATGCCGCGATCACGG
The DNA here is from genome assembly GCA_026705295.1 of Candidatus Palauibacter australiensis. Taxonomy (NCBI): domain Bacteria; kingdom Pseudomonadati; phylum Gemmatimonadota; class Gemmatimonadia; order Candidatus Palauibacterales; family Candidatus Palauibacteraceae; genus Candidatus Palauibacter; species Candidatus Palauibacter australiensis. Next base: position 27,809 of record JAPPBA010000078.1, on the reverse strand, counting down.
TGCCGAGAATCGTGGCCCGCGGGATCGTGCGCGCGGGATCCCGAACGTCGGCGGCGGGGACGGTCGCGGCCTCCAGTCCCATGAAGGCCCACAGCGTAAGCGTCACCGTCGCCGTAACGGCGGCGATGGGGTTGCCCCCGGCGGGGTTGAACGGGCGGAAGTGCTCGGGCTGGAAGTAGAGGAAGCCGATCGTGCCGATCGCGGCCAGCGGCAGGAGTTTGAGCACGGTTGTGACGAGTTGCACGTGCCCCGCCGCGCGCACGCCCCAGGCGTTCACGAACGTCAGGCTCCAGAGCGCGACGAGGGAGGCCACGCCTCCGGCGAGGGGAGAAGCGCCCAGCACGGGCCAGAAGACGGTGGCATAGCTCACAGTCGCCACGGCGAGGGCGGCATTGGCCGTGAGCAGCGAGATCCAGTAGGACCACGCGACCCAGAATCCGATGAAGTCGCCGAAGCCCTCGCGGGCGAAGGCGTAAGGGCCGCCGACCTTCGGAATCAACGCGCCCAGCCTGGCCATCACGAGCGCCAGGCACATGGCCCCGCCGGCGCTCACCAGCCAGCCGAGGATGCTGATCCCCCCGTACGGAGAGAGCGACGCGGGCAGCAGAAAGACGCCCGAGCCCACCATGCTCCCGACGACGAGGGCCGTGCACATCCACAGCCCCAACGCGGGCCTGGGCGTCATCCGCTCCTCCGAGCCGGAGTGGCTGCGACGCTAGCGGTTCCCTCGATAGCTCCTCACGGCCGGTAGCCGGGCGCCGGTTCCGCCGGGAGGCTCCGTCTCGGCCACCACCTCGAGCGTCAGCGTGCCGATGCCGTCGATCGAGGCGCTGACAACCTCTCCGGGCTGCAGGAATCGAGTCTCGCCGCGCACCGCCGTGCCCATGCCGACCCCGCCCGAGGTGCCGTTGTTGACTACGTCCCCGGGGAACAGCGTCGCGATCGAGGATCCGTACTCGATCAGCTCCCACAGGGTGTGGATCATGTCTCCCGCGGTCGCCTCCTGCATGCGCTCCTCACCGACATCCAGCGTCTGGCGCAGAATCTCCATCGGATCGCCGTAGAACTCCTTGGGCACGATCCACGGACCCATGGGCGCGAAGGTGTCGTGACCCTTTCCGACGAACCAGTCGGACGTCATGGGGTTGCCGCCGGGCGGCCGCCCGCCGCGGTCGGAGACGTCGATCGTCACCGTGTACCCGAACACGTGATCCTGGGCATCGCGGGCATCCACGTACTTGGCGCTGCGCCCGATCACCGCGCCGAGTTCCACCTCCCAGTCCGTACGGTCCCGGCCGAAGGGGATCACGATCCGGTCGTCGGCTCCGATCACCGCGCCGCGCGTCGGCTTGAGGAAGAGGTAGGGCACGCCGCGGTTCTCGCGCCGCTGGCGGCGGGCTTCGCGTCGCTCCTCGTCGGTGCCCGCCTCGTTGACGTGGCTGTAGAAATTGACTGCCGCGTTCAGGATCTTCCCGGGGTACATGATGGGCGGGAGGACCCGCACGTCTCCGAGGTCGTGGACGAAGTCTGCCCTGCCGCTCCCGGACAGCCCGCCCCGGGCCACGAGGTCGTTGACGATCTCGTACAGCCGGAGCCGGATCCCGTACTCGTAGCGGCCGATGAGGTCGATCATGTCGGCCGGCGGCGGGACGGGCGGATAGGCGGGGTTACGCTCGAGGTCCCGGTTCGCCTCCTCGATGTCGACGATGAGCGCGTCCCGCAGCACGAGGGCGACGCGCGGAGCGCCGCCGATCTCGAACGTCCCCACCTTGAAGGGCTCCGCGATCTCGATCTCCGGCCCTCCCTGGGCCGACAGCGGAGCGGAGAACGCCAGGGCCGCGGCGGCCAGGAGCGTCCTCATGAGCCGGGATCCCGCCGGTAGGCGCCAACGGGCGGCAGCCGGACGCCCATGTCGCCGAGAGGCTCCGGCCCCTCCACCACGGGGAGCTCGATGGTGCCGATCCCGTCGATCGTCGCCGTGACCACATCCCCCGGCTGCAGGAATCGCGCCTCGCCCATGCCGACCCCGCCGGAAGTGCCGAGGTTGATCACGTCGCCCGGGAAGAGCGTCACGATCGAGGAGGCGTATTCGATCAACTCCCACAGCGAGTGGATCATGTCGCCCGCTGTCGCCTCCTGCATGCGCTCGCCGCCGACGTCCAGCGTCTGCCGCAGCATCTCCATCGGGTCGCCGTAAAACTCCTTCGGGACGATCCATGGGCCCATTGGCGCGAACGTGTCGTGCCCCTTCTCGACCAGCCAGTCCGAAGTCGTGGGATTGCCGCCCGGGGGACGTCCGCCGCGGTCGGACACGTCGATCGTCACCGTGTACCCGAATACGGTCGCCTGGGCATCCTCGGACGCGACGTACTTCGCCGCCCGCCCCATGACGACGCCCAGTTCCACCTCCCAGTCGGTCTGGCTCCGGCCGTGCGGAATCACGATCCGCTCGCTGGTCCCGACCACGGCGCCGCGCGACGGCTTGAGGTAGAGGTAGGGCACGCCCCGGTCTTCACGGCGCTGGCGAACCGCTTCCTCTCTCTCCCCCTCGGGGGCGTCCGCCGCGACGCGGCTGTAGAAGTTGCTCGCCGCGTTCAGGATCTTGCCCGGATACATGATGGGCGGGAGGATCCGGACCTCATCGACGTCGTAGACGTATTCCGCTCGCGTAGGGCCGGAGAGCCGCTGATAGGCCACCGTCTCGTTGACGATCTCGTACAGGCGCCGCTGGAGTCCGTACTCGTAGCGGCCGATGAGGTCGAGCATGTCCGTCGGCGCCGGCACCCTCGGATACGCGCGGTTCCGCTCGAGGACTTCATTCGCCAGTTCGATGTCGACGATGAAAGCGTCACGCAGCACGAGACCGACGCGCGGGATGTCCCTGATCGCGAACGTCCCCACCTTGAACGGTTCCACGAGGACGATGCCCGCGACATCCTGGGCGGCGACGGAGGCCGCGGAGAAGAGGACCGCGATCACTCCAAGCGGAAGAGCCCGTCCGGTCGAAGTTCGTCTGCGCAGTGCGGTTCTCATGGGTCTTTCCTCTCGGTTGGGGACGGCAGGTCTCAAGGCACCAGCCCATCCAGTTCTTCGATCGTGGCCATGGAGGGATCGCGTTCGGCCTGGAGCCGGCGCGCCGTCGCTTCGGCGGCCCGCATGACGCGAAGCAGGTTGTCGGCCGCGAGGGCCCGAAGTTCGGATTCGGTCCACCCGCGGCGGGAGAGTTCGGCGAACAGCGCGGGGTACGTCGATACGTCCTCCAGTCCGACCGGCCCCCGGTCGATGCCGTCGTAGTCGCCCCCGATCGCGACGTGTTCGATGCCCGCCACCTCGCGGATGTGCTCGATGTGCGCCACGACATCGGCCATCGTGGCGCGCGGGCGGCCTTCCGATGGGCCGACGTAGGTGGCGACCTCCTGGTTCACGAAGGACTCGACGAAGGTGACCATGACCACGCCGCCGTTCTCCGGCAGCCGGCGCAACACGTCGTCCGGCACGTTGCGAGGGTGGTCCGTTACCGCCCGGGCGGAGGAATGCGAGAAGATGACCGGCGCCTCGGTCACGTCGAGCGCGTCGTGCATGCTTCCCGGCGACACGTGCGAGATGTCGACCAGCATGCCCAGCCAGTTCATTTCGCGGACGACCTCCTTGCCGAAGGCGGAGAGTCCTCCGAGTTCGGGCAGCGCGCAGCAGGAGTCGGCCCAGGGGAGGTTGGCGCTGTGCGTGAGCGTCATGTAGCGGACGCCGAGCGCGTAGAAGGCTCGCAGGGCGCCGAGCGAGTTCTCGATCGCGTGGCCCCCCTCCATGCCGAGCATCGAGGCGACCTTGCCGCGGTGGAACTGGTCCATCACATCCGCCGCGGTGAGCGCGAGCCCCAGGTCCTCGCGGTGATCGGAGATGATCTGGAGTGCGATGTCGATCTGCTCCAGTTGCATGCGGGCGCCGCCGCCGTCCCACATGACCGAGGAGGGGACGTAGACGGACCAGAACTGGGCCCCGACGCCGCCGGCCCGAAGGCGGGCGAGATCGGTGTGGCCCGGCGTGGGGCGCGAGATGTCGTAGGCGCGGACGTTGCGCGGCGCGTCCGCGTTCCGGATCGCCCAGGGAAGGTCGTTGTGTCCATCGAACAGGGGCACGCTCGAAAGCACGCGCTTCGCGATCTCGAAATGTTCGTCCTGCGCGCGCGCATCCGGGGCCGCGAGCCCGAGACCGAGAGCGCTCAGGACCGCCATCGCCGGCGTCCGGGTGAGAATTCCCATCATCTTGCACCGACTCCCGTTGACAAACGCAGCGGCAAAACAGCCTACAATGGATTCTCGCTTGGCGGACGGCGCGCCGCCAGCCATGCCGCGTCCCGCGCGGCGTCATGGCGGGACGCAGGTGCGGGCGCCCGTCCCGCACGGGTATCTTCCCGCATGCTGATCAACTGCGACATGGGCGAGAGCTACGGACCCTGGGAGAAGGGGGCCGACGAAGCGGTGATGCCGCTGATTGACCAGGCCAACATCGCCTGCGGCGGCCATGCCGGGGATCCCGACACGATGGCCCGGACGCTCGAACTGGCGGCCGGGCACGGCGTGCAGGCGGGGGCGCACCCGGGCTATCCCGACCGGCGGAACTTCGGGCGTTTGCGGCTGGACTGGCCGGTCGACTCGCTGGTGCTCGAGATGCAGGCGCAGATCGGGGCGCTGCGGGGCGTCGCGTCGGCGCTGGGCGTCCGGCTGCGGCACGTGAAGCCCCACGGAGCGCTGTACCTCGCCATGATGAAGGACGACCGGCTTCTCACGCGGCTGGCGGAGGGCGTGGCGGCGCTGGATCCGTCGCTCGCTTTCGTCCTGCAGGCGACGCCGGAGCGCGAGCGGCACGCGGCGATGCTGGAGCACACGGAGTTGACGCTGGCGTTCGAGGCCTTCGCGGATCGCGCCTACGCGCCGGACGGGCGGCTTCAGGCGCGTGGGATCGACGGGGCCGTCCTCTCCGACGCGGAAGCCGTGGCCGGCCAGGTGGCGAACCTCCTCGACGGATTCGTCGAGACGCCGGAGGGTCCGCTGCCCGTGGCGGCCGAGACGCTCTGCGTGCACGGCGACAATCCCTCCGCCACGGCGGTGATCCGCCGCATCCGCGAACTCCTGCCGCGGAAGATGTAGATCGCCGGTGATCACTTTCCCGGGGCCGGTGAGCGCCCTGGTCACGCTTCCGGTCGCGCCCGACCGCGACGGCATTGCCCGCGTCCTCCGTCTCGAACGCCTCGCGCGCGACGCCTTGCCGGATCTCCGCGCGACGATTCCGGCCTTCAACCGGCTCCTCGTCGAGGGCTCGCCGCACACTTGGAACGCGCCGGATGTCGAGTCCAGGCTGGCAGCGGCCGCTGACGAATGCCTCGCGCAGGCGCCCCGGATCGACGCGGGAGACCCTGTGTCGCTGCCGGTGTGCTACGATCCCGAACTCTCCCCCGACCTCGAGGCTGTGGCGGCGAACGCGGGCGTGGGCGTGGCGGAGGTGGCGCGGCTCCACAGCGGAACGACGTATGCGGTACTCGCGACCGGGTTCGCGCCGGGGTTCGCATATATGGGTGACGTGGACGCGCGGATCGCTATGCCGCGCCTCGCGACGCCCCGCCCGCGGGTCGAGGCGGGAGCCGTCGGGATCGCGGACCGGCGCACCGGCATCTATCCGGCGGCGGGGCCGGGCGGCTGGCGCCTGATCGGCCGCGTGCCCTCGGCGCTGTTCGCCGATGCCGCCGAGCGGATCGCGCGCTTCCGACCGGGCGGCTCGGTCCAGTTCCGCCCGATCGACCGTGACGAGTACGAGGCCGCCGGCGGATGAGCCCGCACGGCGTCGTGGACCGCCCCGGCCCGTTCTGCACGATCCAGGATCTGGGCCGGCGGACCGGCCGCCGCGCCGGGCTGGCTCCCGGGGGCGCGATGGACCAGCGCGCGTACCTGTGGGCCAACCGGCTGCTCGGCAACGATCCGACGGCGGCCGCGCTCGAGATCACCCTGGGCGGCTTTGCCCTGCGCTTCGCCGTCGAGACGGCCGTTGCGCTGACGGGCGCCGACTGCGCCGCCACGCTCGACGGCGTCGAAACGGGCGCTTGGCGCACCCTCCGGGCACGGCCGGGCCAAGTGCTCCGGCTCGGCTACAGCGCGACCGGCATGCGCGCCTTCGTCGCGTTCCCCGGCGGACTCGATGTTCCCACTGCGTTCGGCTCCGCGTCCGCCGTCGTGCGCGACGGATGGCCCGGGATGCTCGGCCGGCCTCTGCGCCCGGGTGAACCCCTCCGCTGGGCCGAACCCGAACGCGCGTGTCCGGTGCGACGTGTGCCCCACGAACTCGTCCCGCCGGAGACGGCGTCGCTGACGTTGCCGCTGATCGCCGGCTACGAGTGGGCCGAGTTCTCGAACGCGGACCGGGAGCGGGTGTTCGACGCGGAATGGACCGTCGACCCGGCGAGCGACCGAACCGCGGGCCGACTGGCCGGCCCCACCCTGAGTTCGGGTCCGCGCGTCCTCGACTCCACGCCGCTCGTGGACGGGACCGTTCAGGTCACGGGCGACGGCCTGCCGCTCGTCTTCATGCGGGACCGGCCCACGATCGGTGGCTACGCGAAGCTCGGCTCCGTCGACCCGATCGCGCTCGACGCGTTCGCGCAGGCCCGGCCCGGCACGCCCATCCGCTTCGCCCGCGCCGACGCCAATGCGACCCGCCGCGCCCTCGCCCGTCGGGAGCGGTTCTTCGGCATCCGCAACGTGCCGTAGCGCACGCCGGCGAAAGGGAGGCGTCCCGGCCGTCGATCGGGCGTCCCGGCTCGCCTCCGGACGGCAAAAGTTGAACGTCGAAGCCCTGCCGGCTTATGTTTCGGGTTCGCGTGCAGTTCGGGTGGGGCGGATCGGCGGGGTGGAGGCATCGTGAAAACCTGGACGGTATTGCCGTTTCTTCTGGCCGTGGCCGTGCCCGGCGAACTCTCGGGGCAGAGTCTCCGCGGGTCCACGAGTTCCCTGGATCGCCAGAACCGTGTCGCTCGTGAGCACGACTTCACCTACCTCGCGACGCCCGCGCAGATCGAGCGCTTCGTCAACGCCGGCTATCTCGTGCAAGTGCCCGCCTCGCGGGACTACGTACTCCACGATCTCTCGTTCCCCTACGCCCGGCCCGAAGTCAAGCTGTTCATCTCGCGGCTCGCCCGGCAGTACCGGAGCGCCTGCGGCGAGCGGCTCGTCGTCACCAGCCTGACGCGCCCGAAGAACAAGCAGCCCCCAAACGCCTCTCCCCGCTCCGTACATCCCACCGGCATGGCGCTCGACCTGCGCCGCCCCGACCCGAAGTGCCGCGGGTGGCTCGAGCGCGTACTGCTCCAGCTCGAGGGGTCGGGCGTGCTCGAGGTGACCCTGGAGCGCCACCCGCCGCACTACCACTTGGCGATCTTCCCGCAGCAATACGCCGCCTACGTCGAGCGAATCACGCGTGCGCAGGCGCAGTACGTCGCCGGCGGGGGGCGGTACCGGGTGAGGCTGGGCGATTCGCTCTGGGAGATCGCCCGTCGCCACGACACGACCGTGCCCCGCCTCCGATCCGCGAACAACCTGAACGGGAGCCGGATCTATCCGGGCCAGGTCCTCACGCTTCCCGGCTGAACCCCGCGGACGACCCGGCTGGCCGCCGCTCGGGAAGCCACTTCAGACGGAGGCCGTCATTCGCTTCCAGCGCAAAGCCGCGCTGACGATCCTGGCCCTGGCGCCGTGGGCCGTCGCGGCGGCGGGAGCCGGGGGGGCATACGCCCAGGAACCGGAGCCGGTCCGCCTCTCGGGCTACGTGCGGGTGGCGGAGAACGACGAGGTGATTCGGGCCGCGCGGCTCGACATCGAGGAGCGTGGCCTCGTCATCGGGACCAACCGGTTCGGGTTCTACTCGGTCGAACTGCCTCCCGGCCGGTACTCGATCCGCGTCTCCAGCCTCGGCTACGAGACCATGACCGAGGTCGTGGACCTCCGGGAGACGACCTCGCTGGACTTCGGGCTCCCCCTCAGGCCGGTCATCGTGTCGGAACTCACGGTGACCGCCGACCGGGAACCGCCGGACCTCGACCCGGCGAGCGTGGACATGAGCGTCGTGCGGCTCGATGTCCCATCCCTCTCCGAACTTCCGCTTGTCCTCGGCGAGGCGGATCCGGTCCGCACGCTGACCCTCTATCCCGGCATCAGCACGGCCAACGACGCGACGACCGCGATCAACGTGCGCGGCGGCGCGGGAGACGAGAACCAGATTCGCCTCGACGACTCCGAGGTGTTCAATCCGGCCCACGCGATCGGCCTCTTCTCGACCTTCAACTCGGACGCGGTGGGGGATGTCACCCTCTACAAGGGCGGGATCCCGGCCCGCTACGGCGGGCGGCTCTCCTCCGTGCTGGAGATCCACCAGCGCGAAGGGAACTCGCGCGAGTTCGAGGGGGCGGCGACGATCGGCCTCCTCTCCAGCCGTCTGAGCCTCCAGGGCCCCCTCTTCGACGGAAGGGGATCCTGGCTCGTCGCGGGCCGCCGCACCTACGCGGACCTCTTCCTCGGCCTGTCGAGCGACCCCTCGATCCAGGAGAGCACCGCCTACTTCTACGACCTCAACGCAAAGGCGAACGCGCGCTACGGCGCCACCGGCCAGGTCATGCTCTCCGGCTACTTCGGCCGCGACCGGCTGCGGATCGGAACCCAGGCCTCCGCCGCGTGGGGGAACGCGACGGGCACGCTGCGCTGGAACCACGTGTTCGGCCCGGTCTTCTCCCATCTGACCGTGACCTACAGCGACTACGAGTATCACATACAGAACAGCTTCAACGCGCGATCCGCCTCGCTCGACGCGGGGATCCGCAACTTCAGCGTGACGGTCGACGAGTCGTGGGACGTGGGTCCTTCGGACCGGCTGGAGTTCGGGCTGGGGCTCCGCAGCTACGAGATCCAGCCCGCGAACATCGCCCCCGGCGAGGGCTCGTCGGTCATCGCCACGGAGTTCGAGTCCCGGAAGGGCCTTGCTCCCGAGGCGTACATCGAGCACGAAACGGAGATCGGACGCCTGGGGCTCCGCTACGGGCTTCGGGCGGGCGGCTTCATCCGCCGGGGCGCGGCGACGGTCTACGACTACGAGAACGACGCGCCCGTGGTGTATCGTCCGGCGCTGGGCCGGTACGAGCCCGGCGCCATCGTGGACAGCACGCGGTACGGAAACGGGGAGAAGATCGTCTCCTACGGGGGCCTCGAACCGCGGCTCGGGTTGCGCTTCAGCCTCAGCGACGCCTCGTCGCTCAAGGCGAGCTACTCCCGCACGCGGCAGTACCTGCGGTTGGTGACGAACACGAACTCCCCGACTCCGCTCGACCTGTGGGATCCCGTCGGGCCGTACGTGAAGCCGCACGTCGCGGACCAGTTTGCGCTCGGCTACGTGACCGCGCTCGCCGGGGGGCGCTACGCGCTCTCGGGAGAGGTCTACCACAAGCGGGCGCGCCACCTGATCGACTACGTGGACGGGGCGGACATCTACTTCAGCCGCCGGCTCGAAACGCTTCTCCTGCCGGGCGAGGGACGCGGATACGGCGTGGAGTTCCTCCTGAGGAAGACCCGCGGGCGCCTCACGGGTTGGGCGAGCTATACGCTCGCTCGGTCGGATCAGCGGACGCCCGGGCTCACGGCGGCGGATCCCGGGGTCAACGGCGGGGATTGGTACCCCTCTCCCTACGACCGGACGCACGACTTCGCCCTGACGGGACTGTACAGACTCGGCGAGGACTGGAGCCTGGGGGCGAACTTCATCTTCGCCACGGGGCTGCCGACGACCTACCCCGTCGCGCGGTATCAGTTCGCGGGGCTGATCCTGGGAGAGTACGGGCCGCGGAACGCCAGACGCCTTCCGGCCTATCATCGTCTGGACGTGTCGGCCACCAGGAAGTGGGGCCGGGGAGAACTCCAGTTCGGGCTCTTCAACGTGTACAACCGCTTCAACGCGCAGGCGATCGCCTTCCGCCAGAATCGGGACTCGCGGACCGTCACCGAGGCGGTGGAGACGGCCGTGTTCGGCCTGGTGCCCAGCATCAGCTACCGGTGGAACTTCTGATGGGTGGCGGCGGCGGGAATCGCGCGGTGACGGCGGGCCGCCTGCTCGCGTTGGCCGGGTGCCTTGCGGCGGCGGGCTGCGAACGGGTCGTGGACGTCGACATTCCGGACCCCGTGCCAAGGCTCGTCGTGGAAGGGCGGATCGAACGTATCAAGGGTGCGCCGAGCGGCCGGCAGCGCATCCGGCTGTCGACGACGGCGGGCTTCTTCGACAGCCGGCCCACCCCGCCCGCGACCGGCGCCATCGTCACGGTCGTCGATGGGGCCGGCCGCGCCTACTCGTTCGCGGAGATCGAGCCGGGCCTGTACGGGACGGAACATCTCTTCGCGCGCGTCGGCGAGGCGTACACGCTCTTCCTCGAGTACGCGGGTGACGTGTACGAGGCGTCGGCTCTGCTGCGGGAGGTGCCCCCGATCGATTCGCTGTATTTCGTGTACGAAGAGGAGACGCTCTTCATCGACGAGGAGGGCTATCGGGCCACGATCGACTTCGCGGATCCGGCCGGGGTCACGAACTACTACCTGTGGGAACAACTCGTGGAGGGAGTGAACGAGATCCCGCCGGACCCCGGAAACGCGATCAACCTCGTGAGCCGGGACGAACTGTACGACGGGCAGGATGTGATCGGCTTCCAGCCGAACGATGAGATCGCCATCGCGCCCGGCGCACACGCGGAGATCCGCCAGATCTCGCTCTCGCGGCTGGGCTACGACTACTACTACGCGCTCTTCGAGCAGAATGCGCTCGGGTCGGCGAACCCCTTTTCCATTCCCCCCGCCAACGTACGGGGGAACGTCACGAACCTGGACCGCCCGGCCCGCTTCGCGTTCGGCTTCTTCGGGGCGGCGGAAGTGAGCGTCGCGAAGGGGCTCGCGCCCGACCGGTAGCAGGTCGCCGGCCCGTGCCCGAATCCGGCCCGCCGGGCTATGTTCGCTTCCGTGTTCGACGATCCCGGTACTCTGAAGGCGGCGGGGGCCGCTCTCGCGCTCGCCATCCTGTGGCTGGTCGAGGGCATCCTCCCGATGTTCGAGGGCCGGAGCGCGAGGGCGGGGCATGGAGCGCGGAACGTCGCCCTCGGCGTGGGAAACGCGGCGGTGGCGGCCGTCATCTTCGCCGCGGCCACACTCTTCGTGACGGAAGGGGCGAGGGAACGCGGTTTCGGACTGCTTCACCTGCTCGAACTCCCGGCGTGGGCCAGGATCGGGCTCGCGGTGGTGATCTTCGATGCGTGGCAGTACCTGTGGCACCGGCTGAATCACCAGGTCCGGTTCCTGTGGCGCTTCCACCAGGTCCACCATTCGGATGCGGAACTGGACGCCACGTCGGGTCTCCGCTTTCACACCGGGGAGATCGTGCTCTCCTCGATCGCGCGGCTCGCCGTGCTTCCCATCCTCGGCGTGACCGTGGCCGAACTCCTCGTCTATGAGGCGATTCTCCTCCCCATCATCCTCTTCCACCACAGCAACGTGCGGCTGCCCGGCCGGGTGGACCGGCGTCTGCGCTGGCTCATCGTCACGCCGTGGATGCACTGGGTGCATCACTCGGACCACCAGCCGGAGACCGACTCGAACTATTCGAGCATCTTCTCCTTCTGGGACCGGGCCTTCGGGAGCTTCCGGCTCCGGTCGGAGCCGCGCGATATCCGTCTCGGGCTCGAGAACGTGGATCGCTCGGAGTGGGGGACGCTGCGCGGGATGCTGTCGATGCCCTTCCGGCGCGAGCGTCACGAGTAGGCGGGCGGGCGTCGCGAGCAGGCGGAGGGCCTTGCGAGGGCGAGACCGGGAGGTGCGGGCCCCCGGCCTGACCGCCGTCTTCTGCGTGGCGGCGCTGGTGGCGTGCGGCGACTCGGTTGCCCCGTCGGATCCAGGGGATCTCGGGATCGGACCCGACCCGGTGTCCGCGCCAGTCGACCTGTCGCGGGCGTGGGCGATGTCGACGCCGGAAGCGCAGGGGTTCGATAGAGATCTGCTCGCCGCCGCTTTCGCCGATGCGGACGAGGCCGTGCCGAACATCCGCGCGCTCGTCGCGGTCCGGAACGGGCGGCTCGTGGAGGAGGCGTACTTCGGCGGCATGCACCGGGATTCGGCCTTCGACATGCGGTCCGTCACGAAGACGGTCACCGCGCTGCTCGTCGGCCTCGCCTCGGATCGCGGGCTCGTCGATCCGGACGATCTCATGACGGACCGGCTGCCGCATCCGTTGCTGCGGTCCGAGCACGGAGGCATCCGGGTGCGCGACCTGCTCACGATGACGAGCGGCATGCAGTGGTCCGACGAAGAAGACTTCGGTCCGTGGGTCCGTTCCGGCCGGCCCGTCGGGTACGTCCTCGACTTGCCCATCGTCGCCGCTCCGGGCCGCCGGTTCATCTACAACACCGGTGGGTCGCACCTGCTCACGGTGATCGTGCAGAACGTCGTCGAGGGCAGCGCGCTGGAGTTCGCCGAGCGGGAGCTGCTGGGCCCCCTCGGGATCGGGATCAGGCGCTGGCCGGTCATGCAGGACAGCGTGATCGTGGGCGGCGCTGCGCTGGCGCTCCGTGCGCGCGACGCCGCGAAGCTCGGCCAGCTCCTCCTGCAGGGCGGCCGGTCCGGTTCCCGGCAGATCGTCTCCCGGGCCTGGGTGGAGACACAGATCGGTCAACTCGTCGCGCTGGGCGACCTCGGCTACGTCCTGCGGGACGCGGGGTACGGCTATCAGACGTGGAGCGACCGCCGGGGTGGCGGCGACGGCGTGTCCGCGTTCGTGATGTGGGGCTACGGGGGCCAGTTCGTGTGGGTCGTGCCGGATCGTCAACTCGTCGTCGTGGCCCAGACCCACTGGCGCGGCACCGGCGATCACGACAGGAGACAGGCCGACGCCGTCGCCGATCTCATCGTGCACCGCGTGATCGAGGCCGCGCTCCCCATCCGCCGCTAGCGCCGCACTCCCCCAAGCTGCCGGTGCCGCACCGTCCCGCAACGGAACGTGAGGGCCTATGTTCCACGGGTTCTCTCGATCTCGTTCCGGAGAAACGCTCGATGCGCATCGTCGCCACCGCTTTCGCCGCCGTACTCGCCGGCAGTGCTCTCACCGGCGCGGCCGAACCGGCCGCCGCCCAGGAGCGGGCACGGGGGCTCCTCGATCCGCCCCCGATGGATGACAGTCCCGGCATGCGCGTGTACGTCGCCTCGTGCGCGGAGTGTCATTCCGGGGAGCGCACGGTGCGCGCCCCCGGCCTCACCACGCTCGGCGCGATGACGCCCCGGGCGGTCCTCAGCTCGCTGGAGGGCGGCCGCATGCGCCGGCACGGCGAGGATCTCACGCCGGACGAGCGCCGCGCCGTGGCGGAGTGGCTCACCGGCGGGACCCTCGTCGAGACGCGCCTCCCGTCCACTTCATTCTGCTCGAGCCCGCCGCGGGAGGGGGGCGTCGTGCACTGGTCCGGCTGGGGCGGCGGTGGGGGCGAGACGGGCTTCGCGGATGCGGCCCGAGCGGGACTCACCGCCGCCGACCTGCCGAATCTGGAACTCGCCTGGGCCTTCGGCTTCCCCGATGTGAGCCAGGTGCGCTCGAAGCCGGCGGTGATCGACGACCGGATCATCGTGGGCTCGGCGTACGGCGAGGTGTATTCCATCGACCTGGAGAGCGGCTGCGTACACTGGGTGTTCGCGGGCGACGCCGCCGTGCGCGGCGCGATCGTGGTTGGCGACGGGCCCGATGGCGGGCAGTCCGCCGTCTTCGCGGACTTCCGGACGAATGTGTACGCGATCGACGCGACGACCGGGGCCCTCCACTGGCGCGCCATCGCCGGGACCCACGCCGATCACGTCGTCACGGGAAGCGTGGCCGTTCACGAAGGCCGTGTCTTCGTACCGCTCTCGTCGATGGAGATCATCAGCGCCGGCGATCCGGTATACGAGTGCTGCACGTCCAGCGGAGGCGTCGCCGCCTTCTCGGTGGAGACGGGCGAACCGCTGTGGGAGTTCCGGACCGTAGCCGAGGAACCGCGGCACGTGGGTGAGAACGAGGTCGGAACCCGGCTCTTTGCGCCCTCCGGCGCGCCGGTGTGGTCCAGCCCGACGGTCGACGCCGCGCGCGGCCTCCTCTACATCGGGACCGGTGAGAACTACACGCGCCCGACGACGGGCGGGAGCGACGCGATCACCGCGCTCGACCTGGAGACGGGCGAGGCCCGCTGGACCTTCCAGGGGCGGGAAGACGACGCCTGGAACATGTCCTGCATCTCACCCCGCTTCCAGAACTGCCCCGCGCCGACCGGACCGGATCACGACTTCGGCATGGCTCCGATCGTCGTCACCGCCGAGGACGGATCCCAGCTCCTGATCGCCGGGCAGAAATCCGGCATGGTGTGGGCGCTGGACCCCGACGCCGAAGGCGAACTCGTGTGGGCGCGCCGGGTCGGGATGGGAAGCTCTCTCGGCGGCATCCACTGGGGTCTCACGTCCGACGGCCGCCGGGCCTACGTGCCGAACGTCGACAACCCGTTCGCCATCATCTCGGACCCGCGGTCGGGGGCCTCCACGCAGATGAACGCCGAGGATCCGCCCACTCCCGGCGTCTACGCTCTGGAGCTCGCGGGCGGCGAAGTCCTCTGGCACACGCCCCCCGATCCGTCCGTGTGTGCGGGCCGGGCCGGCTGCATGCCCTTTTTCTCGGCCGCCCCCACCGCGATCGAAGGGGCGGTGCTGGCCGGGAGCCTGGACGGCCACATGCGCGCCTTTTCGACGGAGGACGGCTCGCTGCTCTGGGATGTCGACACCGCGCGCGAGTTCGAGACCGTCAACGGCGTGCCGGGCCGTGGCGGTGCGATCGACGGGCCCGGACCCGTCGTGGCCCGCGGCTACGTCCTCGTCAACTCGGGATACGACCTGTTCAGCCAGATGCCCGGCAATCTTCTTCTCGCCTATCGGCTACCTCGTTAGCCGGGTTCACGCCAGGAGGCCCGCGATGCGCGTTCGCTTCTCGTCACTGTTCTCGTCGGTCGCGGCGGTCGCGGCCTTTAGCGCCCACGGCGCCGTCGCGCCGACCCCGCTCGTCGCGCAGGAGGGGCGGCCGCTCGAACTCGCGGACTACTACCGGCTGAAGGACGCGGGGAGCCCGGCCCTCTCGCCCGATGGGTCGCGCGTCGCCTACGTCGTCACGTCGGTCCTCGAGGAGGAGAACCGCCGCCACAGCGAGATCCGGCTCGTGGACGCCGACGGTTCCGGGGAGGCGACGCGGGTGACGAGCCCGAGCTTCAGCGCCTCCTCGCCCCGCTGGAGCCCGGACGGCCGCTACCTCGTCTTCACGTCGAACCGGCCGGATCCGGGCGGGTCGGGCGCCGGGAGCACGTGGTTCCTCCGCATGGACCGGCCGGCCGGCGAAGCGTTCCGGCTCGAGGGGCTGCGAGGCTCGCCGGTCTTCAGCCCGGACGGCCGCTGGATCGCGTTCACCCGGCCGACGCCGCCCCCGCCCCCGCCCGAGCCCGTCTGGGAGTCCGACTTCGAGCGCCGCACCGTGGAGCGCTTCGACGGACGCGAGTACGACTGGATGAACTACCGCTTCGACCGGCGGGGTTATCTCCCCGACCCGCGCGATCCGAACGCGACGCCTCCCCGCGAGGTGTACCTGCTGCCGGCCGAGGGGGGAGAAGCGCGGCAGCTCACGGAACTCGGCTTCGACGCCTCGGGGCTTGCCTGGAGCCCCGATGGCCGGCGGCTCGCGTTCACGGCGGACGCGCACCAGCGCGATGAGCACTCGTACGAGCGGTCGGATCTCTGGGTCGTCGACCTCGAAGGCGATGTGACACGGCTCACGGACGACGGGTACAACTACTCCTCCCCAGCCTGGTCCGCCGACGGTGCGCGCCTCGTCGTCCGGGGCAACGAGGGCCTGGACATCATCATCCGCGAAGCCCGCGACCGCGGGGCGCCCAACGACCTCTTCGTGTTCGACGCGGCGGACGGGACGCGGCTCCGCAACCTCACGGCGGATTGGGACCTGATCCCCGGCGGTCCCACCGTGAGCGCCGCTGGCGGGCACGTCTACTTCTCCGCGGGCATTCGCGGCAACACGCATCTCTTCCGGGTCGCCGAGGGAGGGGGGGCGGTCGAGCAGGTGACGACCGGGGACCGCCGGCTCGGGAGCTTCTCCTTCTCGGAGGATTTCTCGCGCATCGCGTTCCGGGCCACGGCGCCGACGGAACCGGGCGACGTCTGGGTCGCGGACGTGGGTGCCGCGACGGCCGAGGAGGTGCGGTTGAGCGAGGTGAATCGCGACCTGCTCGCCGAGATCGAACTGTCCAGCCCGGAGCGTCTCTCGTTCCGAAGTCCCGACGGGACGGAGGTCGAAGGTTGGATGCTGCCGGCGCGCGGCTACGCGGCGGGGCAGGGCGGGTTCCCCATGGTCCTGCAGATGCACGGCGGACCGCACGGCGCCTACGGAAACACCTTCTCGTTCGACCAGCAGCTCCTCGCGGGGCAGGGCTACATGGTGCTGTTCACGAATCCGCGGGCCTCGACGGGATACGGCGAAGACTTCCGCTGGGGGACGTGGGGCGGCTGGGGCTTCAACGACTACGACGACGTGATGGCGGGCGTCGACCATGCGATCGAACGCTATGAGATCGACACCGCGCGCATGGGCGCGACCGGCTATTCCTACGGGGGATACCTCACGAACTGGGTCATCACGCAGACGGACCGCTTCGCCGCCGCCATCGCCGGAGCCTCGATCTCCAACTGGGTCAGCGACTACGCCGTGGCGGACATCCCGCGCACCAAGGAGAGCGAGTTCTACGGCCCGCCGTGGGAGGAACGCGGGCTTGAGCACCTACTGCGTTCTTCTCCCATCATCCACGCGAAGGGCGTGACGACACCGACCCTCTTCGTCCACGGAGAATCGGACCACCGGGTTCCGATCGAAGAGGCGGAGCAGATGTACGTGGCGCTCCGAAAGCAGCAGGTGCCCGCGAAGTTCGTGCGCTATCCCGACTCCTACCACGGGGGATGGACCCCGTGGCGCATGGTGCACCGGATGTGGGTCCAACTCGAATGGTGGGAACAGTGGCTCCGTCCGTCCGCGACCTCCGACCAATGAGCGCGGTCGCGAGCCGTTCCGCGAGCCGTTTCGCGGGCCGTGCTGCGAGCCGTCCTGCGGGCCGATCCGTACGTGGTCGCCCGCTCGCGTGTCTCCCCTTCCTCCTGGCGCTGGCGGCGTGCCAGGCGGAGACGGATCTCTCGCCGGAGCGCTGGGCCGCCGACTACGAGCGGTTCATGGAGGCGCAACTCGTGGACCGGACGGAAGCCGGCGTCGCCACGGGCGAGAACGGGGCGGTCACCGTCGCCTACAACGGGCTCGCGGCGCGCGCCGGACTGGAGGCGCTGAGGCAGGGAGGGAACGCCATCGACGCCGCGATGACGACCGCGCTCATGCAGGTCGCGCTCACCGCCGGGGCGCCGATCAGCTACTTCGGCATCATGTCGCTCGTCTACTACGACGCGGGCACGGACCGCGTCTACACGATGAACGCCGAGTGGAACACGGTGCTCGGGGAGGACGATCCGGCGAACATCCCTGGCGGGGTCGATCTCTCTTCTCCCGACGGGATTTACGGTACCGACGTGAGCGGGCGCACGGCGCTCGTGGGCGGGTTCATGAAGGGGGTCGGGGCCGCGCACGAGCGGTTCGGGCGACTCCCGTGGGCGGAGATCTTCAAGCCTTCGATCCACGTCGCCGAGCGGGGCTTCCCCATCTCGAAGAAGGTGGAGGGCTACTGGGAGGGACGGGCCGCGGACCTCGCCCGGCTGCCGGAGACGAAGGCGACGTTCCTGAAGAAGGACGGCTCTCCGTACGTCGAGGGGGACGTGCTGCGCCAGCCCGCGCTGGCCGCGACGCTGCGCGCGGTGGCGGAGCAGGGGACCGGCTACATGTACGGCGGCCCGTGGGCCGAGAAGGCCGCGGCCGCGATCCAGGCGGACGGGGGCCGGATGACCGTCGAGGACCTCGCCGCCTACGAGGTCATCTGGGACGAGCCGCTCGTGGCGGAACTGGGGGACGGCTGGGAGTTGCACACGAACCCTCCGCCGAACGCGGGCGGAGTGGCGATGATCGAGGCGCAGCGGCTCGCGGCGGCTTCCGGGCTGCTGGAGGAGGGCCACTGGACGGAATCGCCGGAGGCCCTGCGGACCGCGCTCGACGTGACCCGCGCCTCGCTGCTCGACTTTCTGCCGCCCGAATTGGCCGCGTCGCTCATCGGCGGCGAGTTCACCCCGGCGGCGCGCGTCACGCCGGACCACGCCGACCGGCTATGGAACGTCATCCAGACCGGGCTGCCCCTCGGCAACTGGGCGCCGCGCGGCCCCGGCCACTCCGACGACGTCGTGGCCATCGACGGCGAGGGCAACATCGCCGCGATCACGCACAGCATCAACGCGGTCCTGTGGGGCAAGACCGCGATCGTCGTGGACGGGATCACGATCGGCGATCCGGCGTCCTTCCAGCAGACGCAGATCGCCCGCCTCGAGCCGGGATCGCGGCTCCCGGCGCCCACGCAGACCGGGATCCTGTTCCGCGACGGGCGGCCCGTGCTCGGCTTCGCGTCGATGGGGTCCGGCCTCCACCACCGGACCTTCCAGGGGCTGCTGAACGTGATGCGGTTCGGCATGACGGTGGACGAGGCGATCGATACGCCCGACTTCTTCATGCCGAACCCGGATCCGGCGACCGGCGCGCTCACGTTCCGCGTGCCGGGCGGGAAGTTCCCCCCGGAGGTCCTCGACGGGACGGGGTACGCGTACGAGGAGATCTTCCCCATGGAGGCCCGCTTCGGCGGCGAGGGGCTGTGGGTCGCGATCCAGCGCGATCCCGACACGGGCGCACTGCGCGCGGCGTCCCACAACCGCAACAACAGCGCCGCGGTCGCTTGGTGAGACCGCGCTGGCGGACCCGTGCGGCGGGTGTAGTGGCGACGGCGCTCTTCGCCGCCTGCGCGACGGGGCGCGGCCCGCCCGCAATCGGGTCGATTCCGGCCGCACCGCCCGCCGCAGATCCAACCCCGTTTGTCTCGGCGGCGCCTTCCGCCGAAACCGGTACCCCGGTCCCGGCGACGGCCGCGGGACCGGCGTCCGGAACGGCGCTCTTCAACGACTCCCACTTCCATCTTCTGAACTACATCCAGCGCGGCCCGACGGCGCGCGCGTTCCTCGACATGACGGCCGGGCGGGTGGGGCGCGTGGCCATGTTCGGGATCCCGCTGCAGCAGAAGTGGGACTACTTCCTGTCGGGCGAGCGCGCGCCCGACTACTACCTGCGGACGAACGCGGACCTGTACTACTACTCGTTCGTGGACGCCGTGATCGCGCGGGAGTATCTGTCGCTGCCCGAGGAGGACCGCAGCCGCGTCGACCCCATGATCACGGGCTTCAACCCGTCGGACATGTACGCCTCCGACCACATCGAGCGCGTCCTGCTCACCTTCCCCGGCGTGTTCGCCGGCATCGGCGAGTTCACCATCCACAAGGAGTTCGTGTCCTCCAAGGTCGCCGGGCACGCGGCGAGCCTGCGAAATCCCGCCCTCGACCGGATCCTGGCCACGGCGGCGGAGATCGGTCTCGTCGTCATCCTCCACAACGACGTCGACCAGGTCCGTCCGGGCGATCCGCCGGATCACGCGGCGGACGTGCTGGACGTGTTCGCCCGCCACCCCGGGACGACGATCATCTGGGCCCACACCGGCCTGGGCCGCTTCGTCGGACCTTCGGACGGGCACGTCGCGTGGCTCGACGGTTGGCTGTCCGACCCGCGCTACGACCATGTGGCGCTCGACATCTCCTGGGACGAGGTAGCCAGGTACATCGTGGGCGATGACGCGAGCGCCGATGCGTGGGCGACCCTGATCGGCCGGCACCCGACGCGGTTCCTGTTCGGCACCGACGCCGTGGCCCCCGCCGACTGGGAGGGCTACGTCGCCAACTACACGGTCTACGACCCGCTGTGGGAACGGCTCGACCCCGCGGTCCGCGCCCAGGTCGAGCGGCTCAACTACGAGCGCATCTTCGACGCCGCCATCCCCCGCATCCGCGCCTGGGAAGCGCGCCAACCGGCCGGCGGCGCGGGCCGCTGAGCCCTGGATTCGCTCCCCCGGTGCGCGGCCGTACCTTGACGCGCAGGAGCGTGCGTGCGATTTCGGCATCGCTTCTTCCGCTTTGCGACGCAAAACGGCAATTGGATCAGGGGACGCCGACATGGCTGTGACGACGACCGTGCCGCGCTGGCGGCGCCGGCTCCGGGCGGCGCGCGAGATTTACGAGGGGCTGTACATCGCCCCCTACCGCGCGACGATCCACCGCGAGTACCTGCGGCAGCACGATGCGTTCATGCTGATGGGCTTCTCCGACCTCCTCGGCGTGCCGAACCCGGTCCAGTTCTACATGCTCGAGCTGTATCCGTCGCTCATCGAGGAGTTTCACGAGTGGCACGTCCGGGTCGGGATGGAGCGCGGGCCAGAAGGCGGCTTCCGCTGTTGCTGAGCGACGCGGATTCGCGGCGGGCCCCGCTGCCGTTCCCGGACCGGCCGGTCCTCTTCTTCGGCGGCAAGGGCGGGGTGGGGAAGACGACCATGGCCGCCGTGGCCGCGCTGGACATGGCCTCGCGGGGGCGGCGAACCCTCCTCGTGTCCACCGATCCGGCGCACTCCACCGGGGACGTACTCCAGGCGAAGCTGGGGGACCGGCCGCGGCAGGTCGCCGAGGGTTGCTGGGCCATGGAGGTCGATCCGGAGCGGGAGGCGGACCGCTACATCGAGGCGGTCAAGTCGCGCGTCGAGTCGGCCGCGCCCCCGCGGCTCCTGGGTGAGGTCTACCGGCAGATCGACATCGCGCGGGTCTCTCCCGGGGCCGTGGAGTCGGCCGTCTTCGACCGCTTCACGCACATCCTCGAGGCCGAAGGGGACGCCTACGACCGGATCGTCTTCGACACGGCGCCCACCGGCCAGACGCTGCGGCTGCTCTCCCTGCCGGAGCTGATGACGACCTGGATCGGCGGGCTCATCAAGCGCCGGCGGAAGGTGGGCGCCCTCTCGCGGATGTGGAAGAACGTGGCGGGGCCCGAGGCGGACGATCTCGATAACGACCCTCTCCTGCGGGCGCTCGAGGAACGCCGGGACCGCTTTGAGGCGGCGCGCCGGGTCCTCACCAACCCCCGCCGGACGGCCTTCGTGTTCGTCGTGATCCCCGAACGCCTGCCGATCTGGGAGACGGAGAAGGCGGTCAAGGCCCTCGCGAAGCACGATGTCCCGGTGGGAGCCGTCGTCGTGAACCTCGTGCTCCCGGAGCGCGAAGGCGGCGCGGCGGAGGACCCATTCCTCGCCGCCAGGCGCGAACGCCAGGCCGCCTATCTTGCGAGGATCTCGCAGTCTCTTGGAGATTGGCCCGTCCTCCGCGTCGACCTCCAGGACTCCGATCCCGTGGGCGTGGACGCACTTGGACGGATTCCCGTACTCGATACCACCGTACTCGATACTACGGAGGGGGTTGTCCGATGAGCGCGATCGTCCTGCTGGTGATTGGTCTGTCGGCCTTCCTCACGGGAGTCCTCATCTACTCGCGCTTCATCGCGGGCAAGGTCTTCAAGCTCGACCCGGACTTCGTCACGCCGGCGCACGAGTTCCGGGACGGCGTCGACTACGTGCCGACGAACAAGCACGTCCTCTTCGGGCACCACTTCACGTCGGTGGCGGGGGCGGCGCCGATCGTGGGCCCGGCGATCGCCGTCATCTGGGGCTGGCTGCCGGCCTTCCTGTGGGTTGTGCTCGGGACGGTTTTCGCGGGGGCGGTGCACGACTTCAGCGCCCTGTGGATCTCGAGCCGCCACAAGGGCCGCTCGATCGGGACGCTGACCGAGTCGATCCTCGGCCAGCGCGCCCGCGTCCTCTTCCTCCTCATCATCTTCTTCCTGCTCCTGATGGTGAATGCGGTGTTCGCCGTCATCATCGCGAACCTGTTCATGGCCAACCCCGGCGCCGTGGTCCCGGTGTGGGGGTCGCTCGTCGTGGCGCTCATCGTCGGCTTCCTCATCTACCGGACGGGGACGGGGATCCTCGTCCCGTCGCTGGGGGCGCTGGCGACGCTGTACGTGCTGATCTGGTTCGGGCAGGACATGCCGTTCACGCTGCCCGACTTCATCGGGTTCAGCCCGACCGAGGCGCAAATGGCCGCGGCGGGAGGGGATGCGGCCGCGGCGGGGGAGGCGGCGGCGGCGGATGGGCGGCGCGTGGGATGGATCGCGATCCTCTTCGCGTACACGTTCGTCGCCTCGGTGCTGCCGGTGTGGCTGCTCCTGCAGCCGCGCGACTACGTGAACGGGCATCAGCTCTTCGTCGCGCTCGGCATCATCAGCCTCGGCGTGATCGTGGTGAACCCGGAGGTCGTGGCGCCCACGGTGAACACGGATCTGCCCGCCGACACGCCGGGCTGGCTGCCGCTCCTCTTCATCACCATCGCGTGCGGCGCGATCAGCGGCTTCCACGGCCTCGTGGCGTCCGGTACTTCATCGAAACAGCTCGCGAATGAGGCGGAGGCGCGCTACGTGGGCTACGGCGGCGCCATCGGCGAAGGCTCGCTTGCCGTCACGTCGATCATCGCGTGTACGGCGGGCTTCGCCATCTACCTCAGCCGCGACGTGGGCGCGACGCAGGGCCTCGCGCTCTGGCAGCAGCACTATGGGAGCTTCGAGGCGGCCACCGCGGGCGCCACGACGGCTTTCGTGAACGGCGTGGGCGTGCTCGCGGGCGGCCTGGGGATTCCCGAGAGCGTGGCCGTGATCTTCGCGTCGGTCGTCGTGATCAGCTTCGCCGCCACGACGCTGGATACCGCGATCCGGCTGCAGCGCTACATCATCAGCGAACTCGGCGTCGAGTACAAGGTGAAGGCGATCCAGAACCGCTGGGTGGCGACGGGGATCGCGGTCGCCAGTTGCGCGCTCCTCGCCCTCTCGGTCGACCGGGGCGCCGGCGGCATGATGATCTGGCCGCTGTTCGGCACCACGAACCAGCTCCTGGCCGGCCTCACGCTCCTCATCGTGTCGCTCTTCCTGATGGGGAAGGGACGCCCCTTCTGGGTGACGATGATCCCGATGTCGTTCCTCCTCCTGATGACGACGTGGGCCATGATCATCAACCTCGACCGCTACTTCGGGTCGAACGACTGGTTGCTGCTCGTGATCGGGGCCGCGATCTTCATCCTCGAGATCTGGCTCCTCCTCGAGGGTGCCGCCGCCATCCGCCGCGTCCGCGCGGGAAGAGCCCAGGCGTAGCCGCCGGACCCTTCGTTCAGGCGGCCAGGATGTCGTGGATGATGGCTTCGTGATGCTGGTGGTGGAGGTGGAGGAAGCGTAGCCACTCGGCGGGCGTGAAGTGGCCCAGCACGTGATGCGGGAGCGTGAGCCGGCAGGCGTCCAGTTCCGCCCCTCGCGGCTCGAGGCCCGCCGTCAGCGCACGCAACGCCTCGAAACCCGCCCGGACGTCAGCAGATGCCAGACCAGTAGGTAGCGTGAAGTCGGGCGCGGGGCCCCGACCGCGCGGGATCGATCCGCGCGCCAGGAGCGCCACGCCGATCTCCTGCGGGAACTGTTCCCTCGTCGCCGGGTTCGGTCGGGCCAGCGCCGCTACGACCCAGTCCAGCACGTTTCGGTCGGAGAAGAGCAGGTGCTCCAGGTGATCCTGGACGCTCCACGCCGAGACTTCGGGCGCGGAGAGGGCCAGCCGGTCAACGTCGTCGGCTCGTTCGAGGCAGCGGCCGATGCCGGCGCGGATCCCGGCGAGGGAGTCCGGCGCCGTGTAGGAATCCGTAGGTGGTTTCACGACTCGGGCGACCGGCGGGGTCGGCCGCCCGGGGATGGGCGGTCGGCCCTGGCCACGTCTCCTACCAGTTCATGGCGAGGTTGAGCGTCACGCTATTCGCCGGGCCCGACGCGGCGCCGTAGGCGTTCCGGCCCCCCTCGACGTTCAGCCAGAGGCCCGAACCGACGTTGAGACGCCCGCCCAGATGGTAGCCGTACAGGCTCTGCCCCGATCCCTGGAGCGGAACCAGCGCCAGCGGACCCTGGAACGGGCCCGCGCCCAATTGGCCCGCGCCGGACGGACCCGCGCCCGGCTGCTCCGACAGGACCAGTCTCGCGTACGGCGTGAAGGTGCCCCGGCCCGCCAGCGCGTCGACGCCGTATCCGATCTCCGCATCAAGCCGGCGGCTGCCGTGGCCGTAGCCGTAGGCGTTCGGCGTCAATCCGGTCGCGCCCTGCGCCCAGAGCCGCGCCAGACCGCTCGCCGTCGACCCCCAGGAGGGACTCGCGCGGAGCGACAGCCCGCGTCCCGCCCCCTGCGGGTTGAGCGTGATCGACCCGCCGAGCCCCCACTCCTCGTAGTGGCTCTGTTCGTGCGCCACGAGCTTGCGCCCGTGCACGGAGACCGTGAGGCCCCGCTCCAGGTCGAGGAACGCGAGACCGACTCCCAGTTCCATCCCGAAGCCGGTGTCCACGTCGCCCCCGTCGCGTCTCATGCCGACCCGCAGGTTCGGCTGGACCATCTCGCCGGACGAGAGCGTGTATCCCCTCGAGGCATCGAACATCACGCGCACGCGACTCACGTCGGTCGTGAGTTCGTGCCGACCATCGACCTCCTCCGAGTTCATCTGCGCGACGAAGCCATCCGACCGCAGCGCGAGCTTGAAGTCTCCCGGATCGTCGGCCCGCACAAGCTCACCCTGCGCCCCCAGTCCGACCATGCGCATGGAGATGTCGCTCGAAGGCTCCTGCTCTCCGCTCCCGGAGATGTCCAGCCGGCCGAACCCGTACCCGAGTGCGCCCCACAGGGAGAGGCGATCGCTGAGTGCGAGCCGGGCGTAGGGGAAGGCGCTGGTCAGTCTCGTCGACACGTCGCCGGCGTCATCTTCTCCGGCACGTCCCAGGTCGAATCCACCCGACCCGAGACTGCGGGACACGGCGAGCCCGGCGAGTACCGATCCGAACCTGTAGTCGGCGCCAAGCGCGGCGGTGACGATTTCGCCGTGACCCGACCCACCGCCCTCGCCGGCCGAGAAGCGCGTCAATTCTCCCGCGCCCCAGAGCGAGTAGTCGCCGCCGCCCCCCGCATCCTGCCCGGTGGAGACCTGGAAGGAGGTCTCACCGAGGAGTCCGCCCACGGACGAGGGGAGGAATGCCGTCGGCGCCATCCGGCTCGCGGGGGAAGCCGCGGACGCCAGGGCGTTGAGGCCGCCGAACGGTCCGCCTCGCGCGCCCGGCGCCGCGAGGTCGATCGTGCGCCCGCCGACCGTCACCTGGTCCGGTCCACCGGCCGCGTGCGAGACGCGGTCGCCGATCATCTCCATGGCCTGGCTCGCCACCGAGCGGCCGAACCGCTCGAGCCAGTCGGCCGCCGCCATCTCCGCCTCGGCGGTGGAGAAATTCCGATAGAATCCGGCGCCGACGATGAACTCGACGCCTTGGTAGATGGGCAGGTCGCTCTTGTACGAGACGGCGTAACTCACCTTGGGCGTTCCGGTGTCCTCATCCCCCTGTACCGTCGGGTCATCCCAGAAGTACTCGACAAATCCTCCACCCCCCTGGGCTACGGCGATGACTTCCCTTACGAACGGCCTCCCCCGGAAGTCCGTGTTGTCGATCGCCGTACGGCCTTCACGCCAGGGGTCCGCGCCGTGGAAGATCACATAACCTTCGGGAGTGAAGACGAAGAGATAGATCGGGCCGGACTTGAACGGGCCGCCCTCCTCCCGCATCAAGGCCTTCCACTCGGTCGCGCGCTGGAAACCGACCTGCCCGACGAGTTCGAGCAGCCAGTCGAGAGAGCCATGCACGAACTGCCTCAGCGTCTCGCGGTCTACCACATCGGCGGCGGTGACCTCCGGATGCGGGACGGGAGGGAGCGGCTGCCCGGCGTTCGAAAGGTTCTGGTAGTACCCCCCGACTATGACCAGATCCGCTCCGAGCACCTGGGAATGGTACTGAAGGGCGTAGCTGTCCTTGCAGCGGGAGTCACCCGGATCCTGCGGGTCGTCCCAGCACCACTCCACGAAGCCGCCCCCGGCCGCCGCGGCGTCAAGCATCTGCCGGACGACTTTGGTCCCGTTTTCGTCCACCACCTCAGAGACGTTCGTGCCATCGATGTGAGGGTCTTCGCCGTGGATGAACACCTGTCCATCGGGGGTCATGAGGATCAGGTACATGTTCCCCACGTTGTAGTCGCTGCCCTCCGTCCTCACGGCCTGGATGAGCCGGGACCCCTCGTTGATGTCGGTAATGGCGGCGGAGACGGCCGTCGCCCAGGTCACGAACCCCTTCAGGGTCTCGCGGTCCACCACCTCACTGGCGGTGACCTTCGGCACCTGTGCGTTGGCGGGACGCGCCCGGAGCCCGACCACGGCCAGGCCCAGCAGCGCCAGGATCATCACGGAAGACGTTCGGTTTCGCATGACGGTCATACTCTAACGCCGGAATGCGCGCGTCGCACCCAATATTGGGGGGCTCGCTGGCGAAGAGCGCGCTCGCGTGGGCTCGCTACCGGGTCCGCGGACGCGGGTTCGGCCAGGGAGAATCCGTCACGGAATCAGGGGTCGAGGTCGACCTCGATCTCCACGGCGTCCACGTTTTCGGCGGTCAGTTCGTCTTCGCCGGTCGGCATGCCGTTGATCTTGAACATGTAGGCGACGACATCGACGTACTGCTCGGCGGGCAGCCCGCCCGGATTGTCCTCCGGCATCGTGGCCACGATCTCATCCACGAGGTCCTTCACGGAGGCCCCGACCCACGACTGGATGAACGGCCCCCCGAAGTCCTCCTCGAAGTGACATTCCGCGCAGATGTTCCAGAAGACGTCTTCGCCGCGCGTGGCCTGCTCCTCGCTGAACACACCCTGGGTCGTGTTGGCCGCGGCGGCGGCCTCCTCGGTCTCCGCCTCCTCGCCGCCCTCCTCCTGGCCTGCGAGACTGGAGGCGCCGAGGATGACCGCGACGGCCGCCATCCAGACCGATCCGCGGATCGCGCGCCACGGGGCGGAGGTCGGAGGATGGTTCGACGTGTGGTTCGATATGTGCATCGGGATTCCCCTGCGTTGAACGGGTGCGAGAACGCCCCAACCTGAATTCCGAAGCCGGGCCGGAGCAAGTATCCTCCCTCACGAGTACTCCCCTACGAGCCTCCGCTGTCTGTCGTGGTGGCCTCCTCGTCATCCGATTGCTCGTCATCTTCGGGCGGCCGCGGGCGGTTCATGCGCAGCGACACGCCGCCGAAGAAGAAGGAGCCGGAGCGCTTCACCTCGTGCTCTCCCTCGTACAGGTAGTCGAGCAGCGCCTCGTTCCACGATAGTCCCGCCTTGGCGACCAGCTCCATCCACGGGCCGTACGCCGTCTCGTCCGGGGCTTCCGTCGTGCCGGACCAGATCGTGATGCGGGGGTCGTATCCGAACCGCGACTCGCCGCTCGATCCCCGCAACGGCATCTCGATGAGCACGCTGTCGGACATCGGGAGCCGGAACACATCCGGATCGTAGGCGGCTCCGTAGCGGCGGTAGCGCGCATAGTTGCGCTGGTTCATCTCGAACACGTCGCGGTTCGAGTTGATCCCGCGCGTGATGTAGTCGCGGATCTCGAACGCCGCGTCGCGGTGCCGGGGGAGGAGAATGCCGCAACAACAAGCACGATGCCGCTGATGCATGCTGCGCCCGCACC